>DAWB01000107.1:2597-2754 GCA_002505805.1 Methanosaeta sp. UBA80
TCGAATCCCGATCGGCGCATATAATTGCTAAGTAAATTTTTGGACGAGTTGAGATCCCTATGGTCTCCGCTTTCATCTCTCTGGCCTTCTGCAGGGCGGTCTCTTCATCCATTTTTGCGCTGCTCTCTAGATGGAACCTACATTCCGGAGTAATCTT
>DAWB01000088.1:0-2102 GCA_002505805.1 Methanosaeta sp. UBA80
CCATTGGCGCTTTGAAGCAGTCCCGCCATGCCCGGGAAGCGCAGAATTTCATCGATCTGGTGATCTCTCCGCAGGGACAGGCGGTGCTGGAAAAGTACGAATTCGTCCCGGCGGCGGCAATGGATTGAGCAGCTCTAATATTTTATAATCTGCAGGTGATAAAAGATGGAAAAGCTGGATATGCTGGTGCAAGCAAAGAGGCGCTTCATCTCTGTGCTGGAATTGCAAAGCTTAGGGGGCGGAGAGTGCATCGATCTAGAGGAAGAGGTGGTTGTAAGCGGTCCCCTCAGCTCCAAAGAGGCCCTGGGAGAGACGGAGAGGGATGACTTTCCACTTTTGCGGGGAAAGGAGGTTTTGATGCAGGCTGTTTACCGGGGCGCAGCGGGCCAGGCCTTCACATCCAGTTCCGGCAGCTTCCGGGGAAGTATTGAAGATGTGCTGGAGATGCCGCTCTATGAGAGCTTCGGGCGCGCCGTGCTGATCGCAACCATGAATGCCGTTCTGAGAAGCCTCGGCTTGATAGAGAATACAGTGCACTGCAGGGATGAGGGCCCCAGTAGATGCGCATCCTCTATCTCGGAGTGGATCAGAGAGCAGGAAAGCGATATGGTCGGTCTGATAGGCATGCAGCCCGCACTTCTGGAAGCCCTGGTTGGAGCCCTCGGTCCGGATAGGGTGATGGTATCGGACCTGGCCGAGGCGGGGGCAGTGCGATTTGGCCTGAAAGTGATGGACGGTATGGAATGTTCTGAGATCTTTGAGAAGTGTCCACTCATCTTGATCACCGGATCCACTCTGGCCAACGGCACCATCGATGACCTGATAGAGAAAGCGGGAAAGGGCCGCAACAGGGTGGTCTTCTTCGGCAGTACAGCGGCGGGAGCGGCTTACCTCATGGGATGGGAGAGATGGTGCCCCTGCTCTACATAAAGATGGGAATAATGGAATAAAGTCAATTATATTTCCCGCCAGGTCTATGATGCTCGGATATGCAATCGGATTCGATCTCTGCTGATGAATAGGAGTCTAAAATATCGATAATTTTTGCGCTGAATGACCTCTTAAAGCAAAAAATAGATTTGCCGGGAGTCGATCATCCCGGCATACTTTCTTTTCTTCTAGTCCGTTCCCATGATATGCCCGATGATCCTGCCGTAAGCGGGCCGGGCGATGAATGTGCCCAGGATCACGCCCAGGATGATGATCAGAGCAAATCCGGTCAGCGAGCCGAATCCCATGAAGAGCAGGGGCAGCATGGCCACGGATGTGGTCGCCGCCGCTCCCAGGATGATAACGAAAGCCCGGGAGAGGCGGGAGATATAGACCTTGCTGGTGGTGGCTGCAATCTTGCCCACGCCGGCCTTCTCTGCCGCCTCTGCTGCTCTCTCCTTGATGCTTCTCTGGGCCGAGAAGACAGCCGCCTCGCCGCCTCGCAGCAGCTCATCGGTGATGATCACCAGCTGATCCACACCGGTTCCTATGACCATGATGATGCCGGCCAGGCTGGCCAGGTCCAGCTGCCATCCGGCAGCGGCCCAGACCCCCAGCATCATCAACACCTCAGAGAAGGAGGTGGTGATCATGGGCAGCACAATTCTCCTCTCCCGGTACCGGTAGTAGACCATACCCGCCACAGCTAAAAGCGCTATCAGGCCTGCTATTACCATCTGCATCTTGAACTGGCTGCCCAAGGCAGCTGAAACCTGTCCCGAGCCCACTATCTCCACATTGACCGGCAGAGCCCCCTCTCGCAGGTGGATGTTCAGCATCTTGGCCTTCTCCGCTCCGGCGTCGCCCGTTCCTACAGTGGCCTGCATTCTTCTTGTGGGGGCCTTGTTCAGGCTGGATGCCAGCTCCGGAGCCAGAGGCGCGGAAAAGATCTCCTCCTTGTCCAGATACATGGATATGTAATGGTCCTCCGGATTCCTGGTTGCTCCGGCATCTATGGCCGCCTTCTGGAATGCGGCGGCTCCCTCCTCGGACAGCCCGAAGGGAACACCCCAAACCTCGTTGTCCTTGGCCGGTATCTCCACCGACTCCACGGCATCGCCATAGAGAACATGTGTCGTTTCATTGTTCTCAGTCTGGATCCTTATCTCGAA
>DAWB01000088.1:2152-6080 GCA_002505805.1 Methanosaeta sp. UBA80
CCCCAGGCGGTTGAGCTTGGAGTCGAGAACCCTCTTGGTATTGAGCATGGTCTCATCGGTGACCCCCTCTACAAAGGTGTCCTCCCCTTCCGGAACCCGTCCTCCCACCGGAGCGAGTAAATCATTTAGCGACTCCCTGGTGACATTGGTCAGGATCTCGTAGCGGACAGGTGCAACATCGTAATTTAGCTTGACATCAGCGTCCAGACTCTTCTTGAGGTAGCTGATCACGATGCTCTCAGGAGAAGCGGGTATGGTGATCTTGGTGCTGTTCTCTCCTGCGGCCGCCTTGGCTCCCAGGTAGCCCAAATTTTCCGCCACGCTGGTCTCAACTATCCCGGGAACCATAACCACATAGTTCTGAGCCCTCTTCTCCACGGAAGTGGCATTGAACTGGTATTCTAAAATTCTCTCCGGGGAGACATCGATCTGGGCTTCTGCCCCCTGCAATTGCAGCTGCAAGTAGCTGCCCCCTTCCAGGTCCAGCCCGAATTTCAGGCCGAAAAATCCTATGGATATGATCGCCAGGGCTACTGCCACTGCATAAAGGACCACTCTCCTATCCTTGGATAGATCTTCTAAGAGGCTCATCTCTTCTGCCCCCTTGCCAGCTTCTTAGGTCTTCCCAGGTACCATCTCAGCCCCTGGGCATTGGTTACCCAGGTGTTGAATACATCCGCCGCCAGGCCGAATATCAGAACCATGGTCATATCGGCGATGATATCCATCCTGGTGAAAGAGGGGACAATCAGATAGAGGAAGTTGGAGATGATGATCAGCGCAATCACTGCCGCAATGGTGGTACCGGCCATGGTCAGTCCAGTTTGCATGGCTCCTTTTATCTTCTCGTCCACGTCGCCCTTTCTCTTCAAAACCCTCATGGAGAGAAGGATATCGGTGTCAACCGAATAGCCTATCAGCATTAGAAGAGCTGCCACCGTCCCCAGGGACAGTTCGACCCCGGTCAGGTTCATGGAGGCGGCTGCGATCAGAATGTCGGCCATGGCGCAGAGAACCACCAGCGCTGAGACCACAAATTGTCTGAAGACCACAAAGACCACCATGGCCATGAATATGAAAGAGAGCGGCAGGTATCTGGCCACCTGGGACTGCAGCTCTTTGCTGTAAATCGGCCCCATGTGCCTGATATCAGGACTTTCGAACCTGTCATTGGCCAGCTTCACCAGCTGGGAATACTCCAGGTCGCTCATGGGCCCAAACTGGAGCATATATCTGTTGCCGATGTCCCTGACATCCTGCAGGGGATATGAGGCAAATTCAGCCGCCACACTCTCTTCCGATCCGATTCCCGGCACTGTGATCAGAGTGCCTCCTGTAAACTCTATGCCTAGCTTCACAGGCGAGCCTGTGGAAACATAGGTCACCCCCAAACTGATAAGTGCCAGTATGACCACTGCTATTGGAACCAGCATTATCTGCCTGGGTGGGTACTTAGAGATGATATCCTCCAGTTCCATGCAATTCTCCTCGAACTTCCCTTTAGCTTTAAGACCAGTGCAATGCAATTTTCCTTTAAATATATCACTTGCTGTTCTAGCGCTTCATAAGAATATTTCAATCTATTTACAGCTTGTCGTCTTAGCCCTGCTAATCCTTTCCTGAAAAAGCTGGAGGCGGCAGAAGGATCAAACCTTCTCCCACTTCTTGAGCTTTGCCACCTGAGAGAGGGTGCTGCCCCTTCGGATCTCCTCATAGAGCCGGCTCTCGGTCTTCTCCACCTCTTTAGCCCTCCTGGCGATCTCGTAGGCCCTTTCCTTGGGAACTACCACCACTCCACTCTCATCGCCCACGATATAGTCGCCTGGTTTGACCGCCTGGCCGGCGCAGGTTATCTCGGAGTTGATCTCCCCCATGCCCTTGGGATCGCCGGCATTGGGGGTGATTCCGGAGGAGAATATGGGGTAGTTCATGGCCCGGATCTCGTCCACATCCCTCACCGCCCCGTCGATTACAGCTCCCTCGATTCCCTTGATCTTGCAGCTCAGTGTGGCCAGCCCCCCCCAGGGGGCGATGAAGTTGCTGCCGTTATAGATAACCAGGACGTCACCCGGTCCGGCCAGATCTATAGCCTCCACCGGCTTGGCCCAGTCTCCGGCAAAGGTCTGCACGGTCACCGCCCGGCCCACAATCTTGGAGCCCAGATTGATTGGAAGGATGCCCCTCATAGCTCCCTTGCGGTGCATGGCATCGGAGATGTTGGAAGAGGACACCTCTCTGAAGATGGCTATCATCTCCTCCTCCCGGCTGACCTTGGCTCCGCCCTGGCTCTGGGCGTGGTCTATGGCCTCGCGAATCTTTCTTGCCGAGCCGGTCACATCAGCGCTCCGAACTATGCTGCCCCCAACGATGACTATTGCCGCGCCACTGGCCACGGCCTCTGCTCCGGTGAGGGCATCTATGCCCCCCGCCGCCGCGACAGGGGTTGCCACCTCCTTCACGATATCCCTCAGGAAATCGATGGTATCTCTGCCTGTCATCTGCTGGTCTATGCCCACATGAACGCAGATGTAGTCCACTCCCAGGGCCTCCAGTTCCCGGGAGCGCTTTACAGGATCAGGCACAGTGAGCAGATCCATCATTATCTCTACCCCGTACTTCCTGGCCGCTCTCATGGCATCCTCAATGGTGGCGTTGTCTGAGGTGGCCAGCATGGCCACTATATCCGCCCCGGCCTTGGCTGCCATCTCCAACTCCATGGCACCCGTGTCCACAGTCTTCATATCGGCCACGATGCGTACCCCTGGCAGGGCCTTTTTCATCTCGCGCACGGCGTCCATGCCCTCGCTCTTGATCAGTGGCGTTCCCGCCTCAATCCAGTCAGCACCGCCGGAGACTGCCTCTTTAGCTATCTGAATAGACCTGTCCAGATCCAGTATATCCAGTGCTACCTGTAGAATGGGTTTAATATTACATCACCACACAACAGCACAAGCTAAAAGCAAATTGATGCATGGAATATAAAATGAAGCTGGCAGTNNTCTTGGTGGCAGCCCCTACCAGGAGCAGAACCTGACCTTCACCAAGCTGCACGGAAACGGCAACGACTTCATTCTAATAGATGAGATGGCCAGGCCCCAGGTGGCTGAAAAAGACAAGAAGAGGTTTGCTATAGCATGCTGCCACCGGCATTACGGCATCGGCTCGGATGGGGTTCTATTTCTCTCCTGCAGCACCAGGGCAGATCTGGACATGAGGCTCATCCAGCCGGACGGATCGGAGGCAGAGATGTGCGGCAATGGCATCCGCTGCCTGGCCAAGTATGCCTGGGATCGGGGATATGTGGGCGAGCAGTTCGATGTGGAGACGCTTGCTGGCATAATCCCGGTGCAGGTCCGGGAAGGAGAGGGCTCTTTCTGGGCCAAGGTGAACATGGGCCAGCCCAGATTCGACCGGCCTTCCATACCCGCCTGCGGCTCGGGAGAGATGTTGGAGGAGAGAATGGGGGACTATGCAGTTTCCGCAGTCAATACCGGCGTTCCCCATGCCGTGGTCATAGTGGATGATCTGGATCTGGATATCATGAAGCTGGCACCTTCCATCAGACACAATAGCCTCTTTTTAGAGGGAGCCAATGTCAATTTCGTCAAGCTTGGCCGGAACCTGGAGATCAGAACCTTTGAGAGAGGCGTAGAGGGAGAGACGCTCTCCTGCGGGACAGGATCGGTGGCTGCAGCCAGCGTGGCCCGCCGGCTGGGACTGGCGGGAGATGAGGTTGTCGTTCAGACCAGGGGGGGGCCTCTGATCATAAGTTTCGAGGGACAAACCGCATTTATGGAGGGGCCGGCTGTGACCGTCTTCTCTGGAGAGCTATCACAGGAATACCTCTGGAATCTTTATCCTGAGGCTTGATCATGGCCACGATGGGCAAAGCGACATCAAAAGCAGCCATCCTTCCAAAGATGGGCCT
>DAWB01000072.1:0-13291 GCA_002505805.1 Methanosaeta sp. UBA80
AAAAGTTGCGTTAAAAACTATAATTATCATTAATATCTATTTAACACTTTGGTTAGAGTCTGTCATAGAGACATCACATCGTGAAACATCGCCGGAGATTTGCAGGCGTCACTTAAAGCGTGTGCAGTAGATAGACGAAACCACCGGCGGATCAATGAAGGCCCACAAAAAATGAAAACAGGTTCCGTGAACAAACAGAGCAGGGGTATGCTTCAATACCCCAGCTCCATTGCTCTATTCTTCCGGATCGAACTTTATGGCTCTGTCATACACGATCTCTGAATAGGCGGGTCCTGTCTTTGTGGCCTTTTCGTGGTAGACTCTCCATGCAATGAAGAGAGGCTGATCTAGGTCTATTCCATATCCGCCTTTGCCATATGGAACTTCGAAGCAGTGTTGATCACCATTGCAGTTCCTGGCAAGCTTGTAGACGTATAGGTATTTGGCATTAGGATTGTCAGGGAGGTACTCCTCAGCAGTTCCATTGAAGTCAATGTCGGTGATAGCTTTAATTCCATTCCACACATCTGCTCCGTATACGGCGAAATTGGAGTAAGTCGCCTTTCCAGTGGCCACATGATTGATCCCATAAACGATTATGAACTCATCAGGATCGTCGCCCAAAGTAACTTGCGAATCTTGTAAGAAGGGATAGAATCCCGACGTGTTAAAGAATGGAGCTGTAGGCGATTCAACAGGTTGGGTAGCTGTCCATAGATAGCAGCAATCGTTATTAGGACCTATAACATTGATTCCTCTCTGGATACCGTCAGCACCATCGGGGACGCAGATGCTAGTTGGAAGTTCCCTAGCAGTAGACCCGTTATGCTTACTGATAATTGCATTCTTAAGCTCTTCAAGATCGTCCATAAGGTCGAATTCTGTGGTTCCCGTTCCACGAACTCTTTGCACAGGAACATCGTATGGCTCCAGCTCCGAAGATTCGTTTGGAGTAATCCTGAGAACTACCGCAGGTGTATTATTGACATAATCATCTCCAGATTGCTTGTCTTTGACAAGAGCAGGACGGATAGCTTCACCAAATACATCCGAATTGTTCTCTAATCCCAAATTCAACATCGCTGAAGGTAGGACGTGGGTATTAATTATGCCCTCTGAATATCCTGCCGACTGGGCAGCAGCGCGGATGCGTTGATCAATTCCTTTATCAGCGGTGGTAACTACCATCGTAGTTTGATTGTAGGGATTTCCAGGCGATCCATCTGGTGTTCCTTCCGTCTTAATAACATCCATATTCAACGGATCTACAGGTGGTGCGAAGATCCAGCGGGTCTCATTCCCATAAGTTCTAAACATCAATACTAAGTCGAAGTTAAAAAATCTGCATTCTGGTGGAGTCCTTCCTACGAAGACCACAGCCTCGTCAGGACCCTGATTCCAAAAGGAAGTTGTATTTCCGCTCATACCAAGCGTACTGGCTATTTCAGACAACTTTTCGTCTACCTTGTGACCAGGTGCTGGGGGAACAAAATACGCCACATATTTCGTAGTGGGATTGTTCCCATATGCAGAAGGCAGCACTCCTTCATTATATAACTTTATGAAATCAAAATAACCAAGCTCGCCTTCTTGTATAGTGAATCCATCCTTCTCCAAGGCTTGCTTGAATGCATCCACATTACCAATATCCACATTTACTGCGAGTCCTGTTCCAATAAAGATCGTGAACGAGACAAGTAATAATATACAAAATCTCATATAATATATTCCTCCTTGCACTTAATTATCATTAATGTCTATTAAAACTTTGGTTAGAATCTGTCAGAGAGACATCGCATCGTGAAAACATCTCCGGAGATTCGCACGCATCAGGTACACATGGGCTATATGGGCTATTTGCTTCACTCTCTACGCGGATATTGTTTTCTTCATTATGCGATCAGTAGTAGAAATGACCCATATTGCCCATATTTCATTCGCATTCAGCGTTTCAAGAGCTTCCTTTTTAAGTCTTCAGTATTGCATCATCTATGGGATACTGACCATCAGCATCAAGCCTGCCTCCAGCTTCCAAAATACTAAATAGTTCAGCAACTAGACTACTATGTGCACTTGGAAGGAGAGTTGAAGCCGTGACAGGCATATTGCCGATCTTGATCATTGTACTGCTGTTAATGCCAGCAGCGTCCTCGGATACAATCGCATCAGAAGATGCATATAACGCCACTAACTTGTCTGCTGAATACCGCTCTTTAAAAGCCGAAGATGTATTCGACTTCCCCAAGGATCATGTTCTGCACCGGCCTCAAGAAGTTGTGACGAATTCCAAGCTCTTCGCTGAGTGGCTATACTGGACGGGTATATTGCACGACATAGAGACCGGCAAACCATACGGAGTCCAGTATACGCTCTTCCAAATGGATCTCCAGCCGGGATTAATGGCATTCATTAACCACGTAGCCCTAAGCGATGTCTACAACAGCCAGCACCCGCTCTACGGCTACCCCATATTACCGGAGCAAGCCAATATCACCAGCGGCACTGATGGCAATAAGGGAGCTTATTGGCGCTATGAAGATAATCAAACCAACCTCACCTATTGGAGCGACCTTGATTCCTGGAACATCATAACGCATGGAAGTGCATCTGTTGGCGGCGGCAGATCTCAAACCGTCTCTATGAACTTGACCATTGCCAACGATAAAGCAGACTACTATATGCAGTCACCAAACGGTATTACCGAGCTGGGAACCTGTCTAAGCATAGGATCAGATGCAATGGCTGGGCGATCCTATTACTATTCGCATCCAGCGATGAGTACAACAGGAACCATAACCATAGGTCGGCGCACGATAAATGTCACTGGAGATAGCTGGTTCGACCATCAGTGGGGCGGATTCCGCCAATGTTACCCGGCCTGGGATTGGTTCAGCCTGCGTCTCGATGATGGAAGCTATGTCATGCTCTACGATCTTAAAGACCTCCTGAAGCACAGCATACCAAGCCACCGCAGATTGACTCACATTGATTCTAACGGGAATGTAAGCTGGTGGCAAGGAAGAGATGCCTGTAACATAACAGCGACCAGATGGTGGACTTCTCCTTCCGGCACGAAGTATCCAGTGGATTGGATCTTGGAGACTCCTGTGGGCAAGTTTGGTCTGGAGCCATACTTTGATGAACAGAACATGGATCTAGAGGACAGTCCACTCAAATATTGGGAAGGGATAATGAGGGTTCGGGCAGTAGATCTTGGCGGTGAACAAATAGGGACAGGCTATCTGGAGATGATTGGATACGCACCCATATCCAACATTGGAAGCTTGTATGCCATCTAAGCGAGACTTCACAAAAGTCTACATTTCCCCTTATACAGCATTCATATAACAGGGGATTTGTGCACTTTTATTGGAAATTGGCCGAGCTTGGCTGACGTGGTAACCAGGAATGCGAGTAGACATGCGCTGCCTTGTTAAATAATGTGCAATCCGCAAATCATTTTTCATCAAAGAATTTAATTTTTTAATATAACTAAAATTTATTCGCCGAACGAATCATTCACGTGAATATGTATATGTGCATCGCTTTCCTTATGGGTGGATATCGATAACGAATATCAAAATTCGTTAATTAAGTTATTAACCCCATTATTTCCACTGGAACGATGATGATGAAACGCCGTTCAGTGAAAAAAGTGAATTGCGCTGGTACGCTTAACTCAGCCAATCGTATTGGATTGCATCTCTATGCGTTAATATAGAAGGATCGTTGCCCATCATATATTATGAATCAGCCGACAGTAGAATCATTATTTGGGGCCAATGCAGGCATTATTTGGAAAACACTCAATCAGAATGGACCGAGCAACCTTTCCCGCCTCGTTAAGTCTACATCCTTAAGCCGCAAAGAAGTCTTTGGTGCATTAGGCCGGCTGGGCCGCGAAAACGAGATCTTTGTGGAGCAGAAAGGACGTGCAATGGTCTTTTCATTAAGGGATGAAGAAGCGCGTCTGGTCGTCCACGAAAGACTGCTGTTAAACCGGGATTAAAACCAAAGTCAAACCGTCGCAAGAGCAAGCAGTCAAAGAAGACCAAGAAAGCTTGCGAGGTGAGGGTTCCAGTCAAGCAGACTGAAAGTACCGCTGAGCGGAGCGAGAGTGTAGAGGAATTCCTGCTTTATTGAATAAGAACGATGACCGGAAGCGGGCTGTTCTAGCCCTCCTCTTTCAAGGTCTTGCGTCCCAACTCGGTTACGAATACCTTCGATATAGCATTGGGTAGCGTCAAGCTTGACGGATAATCACTGATGAGAATATCCACAAGCCCTGATTTCCTGAGCTTCATCAAACGGTCTCCAAGCTCGACTTCGTCCAGCTTCAAGACTTCATTGACTTTGACGGGACTGATAGAACGCTTCGGCGAGACAGTCTTAATTGCCTTCATGATATCCAGATCTATTGTGTCCATCAAACTCACTAAATTGTATATGGCATCCAATCGGATTTAAATCATCGCTCTGGAATATGGGGAAGCGGTCATTTAGAAGCCCATCTCAGAATCGTCATTCAAGAAGACACTGGATGCCGCTCGGTTAGCAGGATTGAAGCCAGTCTCAGAGCCGAAGATGAGGTTCAGCCGAAGCATGCTTTTTCAACCTGACAACGCGATCGACAGTAAAAATGACCTTGTGTAACCCATGTTTGCAGACCACCCATGCATACTCGTGACTAAATATGGGTCATATGGGTCATTTTCAACACTCCTTATTATATTCTGTCTACTCTCAATTATTCCGTCAATAGCAGAAATGACCCATATGGCCCATATGCACCTCAGCATGCCGATTCAATGCGCATCAATACCACCAAGCAGCTTCCTCAACGCCCTAGTACGCAATAACAGATCCTCTCCAAAAGATTTTTATATCTGCACGATGATAAAGATGGATCTCATATGAAGAGAATATTAAGTATATTATTATTATGTTTTTTGATGCAATCAGTGAACATTGTTCTCGCAGAAGAGGTGGATCTGAGTGGAAGCTGGTCTTCAGAATACCAATTGGGATCAGAAGAGGAAGCGTTAACGGCAAATATCCAGCAGGTTGAATCTAATCTATTGGGATCTTTCACTGTGAAGTCTTCTTCTGGGGACGAGTATTCAGGAGTGATATTTGGAACTGTCGACGGCAGCAGAGTGGCAGCAAATTTGATTTCGGTAGGAGACTCAGGCAACAATAAAGATCCATTGCTAACTGTAACTTTAATTAATTGTCGCATCAAGGATAAAAATACTTTGAAAGGCACTTACGCGGTTCAAGATAGCGGTATGAATGCGATAGAGGAGCAACCATTTGAAGCAACCAGGAATTAGGAGCATTTCGTCGCTGCGGTTGAGCATAGCGATTGAATTCCAAGTGGCTGCCAAGCTCTTAGGATAGGCCGGAGTCCGCAAAAAGTCTACAAATCCCCTGTTAATATAATACGGTTATAAGGGGAATTGTGTACTTTTCATGGAGTTCCCGTTGTTACCGACTTTACAAGCTTGATCGATCCTCATCAGGTCGAAGAGTCTCATCTCCACAATCACATGGTACTTTCGTATCGAGAAGGAATAATTGTTGATCGTGCTTCGGGACAACTTCCTGTCATGGAGATGGTCGCGGAACCTGGCAAAGTCTCAACGGAAGGGGTATCTGTTCCTGAGAACTCCAAGTACTTACCGACATGCAGAACGCACATGGGGATAGAGGATGGTCGAAGTCCCTTGTCCTCCAGATACCGTCGATACCGCTTCACAGCGGGCTTAAGATCCTCCTTTCCAGTTTCCCTCTTCCAGTTCACATCCATTCGCTTCTTGGACATCTTTTATCATCCTTGAAGCGGCACTGAAAAAGAATCCTGTCACCCATAGCAAAAATCTGCGGATGTAGGTGCACTAAATCGATATCAGTAGTGCGGGGGACGGGAGTCGAACCCGCGAACANNCTTTAACCACTTGGCAACCCCCGCTTGCGGCCTCCACCTCTGGGGCTCGGCCACACTAAAGAACGCTGCTCTACTAGAACTTTGCGATACCTCTCGGATTTGAGAGCGATCCGCTAATCCTTTTTAGCGTCCCCCATCAGCCAGGCCATTACCGCCTTGCTGGTGTGAAGCCGGTTCTCCGCCTCATCGAAGACCGCGGACTGGGGCCCGTCCATGACCTCATCGGTTATCTCCTGACCCCGGTGAGCCGGCAGACAGTGCAGGGCAATGCTGTCCGGGGAGGCCAGGTTCATGATATCGGAATTGATCTGGTACCTGCCGAAGACCCGCAGCCTCTCCGCCTCCTCTCCCTCGTCTCCCATGGAAACCCAGGTGTCCGTAACCAGCACATCCGCATCCCTGGCCGCTTCCGCCGGCTCGACCAGAACATTGGGGTCGCCCCCCAGCCGTCGGGCCTGCTCCAGCACCCTTGCAGTCGGCTGGTAGCCTGGCGGTGAGGCCACGGCGATCTCCAGGTCCAGTATGGCTGCGGCCAAGATCAGGGAGTTGCAGACATTATTTCCGTCTCCTATCCAGGCCAGCTTCAGGTTCTCCAGCCGGGAGAAGCGCTGGCGAACCGTTTGCAGGTCAGCCAGAATCTGCAGAGGATGCTCCCAGTCGGAGAGGGCATTGATCACCGGCACGCTGGCATGGGCCGCCAGCTGCTCGATGGTGCCGTGGGAGTAGACCCGGGCGGTGATGCCTGCCACATAGCGGGATAGAACCCGGGCGGTGTCGGCTACGGTCTCCCCCCGGCCAAGCTGCAGCTCGCCTGCTGAAAGGTAGAGAGGATGGGCCCCCAGCTCCGACGCCGCCACCTCCAGAGAGACCCGCGTGCGGGTGGAAGGCTTCTCGAAGATCATGGCCAGGCTCTTTCCCTGCAGGGGGGTGCCGTGCCCGCCCCTCCTGCCCCGAAAGGCATCGGCGCTGTCCAGCAGCCGCAGTATATCCTGCCGGGATAGTTCAGAGATGGATATGAGATTCATTTCCCGCACCGCTAGCCCTTTATCCGGGAGAGGATCTCGGATATATCGGTCACAGCTGCGCTTGCATCCGCCGGCTGGACGGCTGCCTTTATGCCTTTGTAGCCAGGGATACCGGCCTCGCAGGTGGCGTCAGAGACAAGCTGATTGGACCAGGGACTGCTTCTCATAAAGGCCAGGCCGGGATGGGTGTCCTCTGAGAGCCTGGCCGAGACCACTATGCTGCCCACATCATTTTTCACCAGCAGCTTCTCCCCCTCTTTGGCTCCTATCCCGGCCAGGTCCTGCTTGTCCAGAATGATCAGCGCACTCTGGCTTTTATACTCCTCGGAATAGCGGCTCTTTTTTCCCGCCTCATCCTGGAAGATGTCCCGAATGATGATTATGCTCAGCTCCAAGGCCATCTAAATCGCCTCCATAATTCGCTTCAAGATCTGTTCATCGGCAGGAATACCGGCCTCTATAATCGGCTCGAATTCGATCTTAACCCCGTCCGTGCGCACCGCCGTTCCTCCTGCTTCCAGCCCGGAGATGGCAGACGGAATGACCACTTCCGCCGCATCTGTGGTCAGCGATCGGTGTGGGTCAATGGCGATGAGCGGCAGCCGAGCCAGAGCCTGAGCNNAAGAGATGAGAGCGGATCAGAGCCCACGATCAGAGCGGCATCACAGCTTTTGGCCGCGGTCATCACGCTCTGCTCCGGCCCGTGGGCTATCTCGCCGCCCTTGAATGAGACCCGGTTGACATGGCCGGTCTTCTCTCGCAATAGCTCATAAAATCCGCGCGTATTGAAGTGTCCCACCATGGGCACCACCTTGAAGACGGTGATCTCATTGAGCCTGGCCAGCAGCCTCTCCAAGATCTCCATATTCCCCTGCAATGAATAAACCAGGCCCGGGCCGGGAAAGATGGCTCCCCACTCCGTCTTCTTGAGCAGACCTCCGAGCTCAATCATCTTCTTCTTGTCTCCCACCCGGGGGATCTTGCCCTCCAGTACGGATATAATGGCTTCTATGAATTCGGCGTCACCTCCCGGCGAAACCCGGTAGAGATTTTCCTTGCATAGGGCTGCGGTTGCAGACATCCTCACATCCACAACCAGGCAGGTCCTCTCCTCCTCGTAGCTCTTCTGCCTCTTCTCTCCCCGGGGATAATAGGAGAAACGGGAGAGATGACGGGGGTGGCTGTTGGATGGATCAGCCCCCCAAAAGATGCTGGTATCAGCATAATTTCGCACATCGTCCAGGGTAGAGCTGGGAAGATTTCCCGAGAGAATGCTCTCCATCAGGCTATCCTGACAGAAGGTGGAGGTATCGTCTATAGTCGCCCCTAATTTTTCCGCCAGACTTATTCCCACCCTCTGTGCCTCTAAAGTGGAGTTGGACCAGCCTAACAAGAGCGGGCTCTTGGCGCTTCTTAGAATTTCCGCCGCCCTGGCGATGGCCTGATTTAGATCGACCTGCTTCCCCCCGATCATGGGAAACGTCCTCTCACTGAAAGAGGCCTGGAAGTGGCCGTGCCCCTTGCGGCAGAGGTTCTTCGCTTTAGAAAGCCTCCCATCCGATACATCGGCTTCGATATCCTGGCAGAGGAGCGAGCAGCCCGTGCATATTGCCATATTTAATCACCTTCCTCTTTCCTCAAACGAACTCTATGGCTTTGCTGGGACAGGTGGCAGTGCAGGCATTGCAGAGAACCCTGCCCGGTCCGAAGCGCTTGCATTCCTCCAGGTTATTGGCTACTACCACGCCGTCTTCTATCTTGAGAATCACCTTATCGCTCTGCGGCCCCAGGCCCACTCCGCAGTGAGTGGGATCGGCGGCCACATTGACCGGACAGGCCACAACGCAATTGCCGCAGCCAAAGCACTTCTCCGGATGTATGATCAGGCCCGTCTCCGAGGCGCTCTCCAGGGGTGCCATCACCTCTCGCAGCTTATTGAGCTTGGCCTCGTATTTCTTCTCCTCAATTAAAGGAGTGCACTCCTCGATCTTCTTCTCTCTGCCCAGGAGCCCCACGGCAAAGGCCATGCAGGTGGGAAGCCCGCCCTTCTTNNCTTCTTGCAGTTGGTCTTGGGCAAAAGCATATAGATCTCCATGGCGCTGACCATAATCAAACCTCAATTTAGGAAATATCGGTAGATTGGCTTTATAATCGATTCTATTTATTGCCTGCGCAAACCTTTTCATAGTTCTTGATTCTATCTCTACTCCAGATGCCCTTCCGCAATCCCGTCGCCCTTCTGGCCCTCCTCTCCATCATTCCTCTCATACTGGTGTACCTCATCCGTCCCCGGCCAAAGGAGATCCGCTTCTCTGCCACTCAATTCCTCTCGGAGGGTGAGGTAAAGCGCTCTGCGGTCTTAAGCCGCCTGATCAGCGATCCCCTCTTCTGGGTTCAGCTTCTGGTGCTTCTCTCTCTTTCCTTAGCCGCCGCCGGTCCCTATACCACGGAGGAGGCTACAGCCAGCAGCCATCTGGTGGTGGTGCTGGACAGCTCGGCCAGCATGCAGGCTTCCTCTTCCCGGGCATTGCAGATGATAGAGCCTTATCTTAAGGGATATGAGAGAGTGAGCCTGGTTTTTTCCGGCATTGTCCCCCAGACATCTCTCTCGGAAGGCAGCCCCGATGAGGCCAGGGATGCCCTGAAACGCTTTCAGCCCAGAGCAGTCTCTTGCGACCTCTCCGGGGGCATGATCCAGGCCGCTGGCCTTTTGGCCGTTGAGGGAGGCCATATGCTTGTCGTCTCAGATTTCAATAGCTGGAGCGGCGACGATCCCAGTGCCACCCGCAAGATCCTGGAGGCGGACGGCCGCCTGAGCATAGTCTTTGCCGATGCCCGTCAGCCGGGGGAAAATGTGGCCTTGATCCAGGCCTGGAATGTGCCAGGACCGGGATATGTAAATCACACCGCTTTGCTGCACAATTATGGCCCGGCCAGATCCGTCCCGGTTACCATCAGCGGTCCAGGGGGCAAGACCAGCCAGACGGTGCCGATGGATGCAGGTGAGAACTACTTCCTCTCCACCACCGCCTACTCCGGCGTAAATGAGATCTCATTGGATATCGATGATGCCATCTCCTGGGATAACCTGGCCTATGTATATGTCCCGGCTCTAAACAAAAAGAGGGTCTTATATCTGGGCGGGGATGGGCCAGCCCTGGCCGCGCTGCGCTCTCTGCCCAATGTCCAGGTGACGACGGCAGGCCGGCCGGAGGGCCATGATCTGGTGGTGGTCTCCGGCAATGCCACTGAAAATGGCGATCTCAATCAGTATATCGATGGAGGACGGGTGATATACATCGCCTCGGGAGAGGCAGAGAGCCCGGAGTATCTTCCCGTGCGCCTGGAGGGAGTGGAGAGCGGACCGGCCAGCCTCTGGGTGAGAAGCGAGGGCTTTGCCGGGGGGCTGCATTTCAATGAGATTGGCCTTTTCAGCTATCCCAGGGCCGCCCCCAGAAGAGGCTCTGTTACCATGGTCGAGGCCAATGGCCGGCCTGTCCTCTCATACTGGCGTCTGGGCAAAGGCGTTGTGCTCTACAGCGGCCTGGAACTGGACTCAGATTTTTATCTGAGGCCGGAATATCCCATATTCTGGTATAAGATGGTGAGCTGGATCACAGATGTGCCCGACATCGTCCAGTCCAACCGCAAGACGGGAGAGATGGTCCACCTGGGCGAGGCGGCCATGATAGAGACGCCCTCCACCAGATTCATGGCTAGCAGCCTGCTGCTGGACCAGGTGGGGATCTATCGCTATCAGGGACAGACCATAGCTGTCAATATGTATGATCCCAAAGAATCCTCCCTGGAGAGAAGCCTGGAGGTGGAGGCGGGGCAGTTCAAAGAGGTCAGCCGGGAGACCACTGTGGAAAAGGATCTCTCTCACTGGATCATCGCCCTGGCTGCCCTGGCCATGCTCCTGGAGCTGGCGGTCATGAGGCGGAGGAGGGAGGCATGATAGATGATCTCTATTTTGCCCGGCCTGAGCTTCTCTGGTCCCTTGCCCCGATTCTCCTGCTGGGAGCGATCTACGTCCGACACTCCAGGAACAGGCTGTTTGCTGCCACCAGGCTCCTGGCTTTTTGTTTGATCGTAGCCGCCGCTGCCAATCCTTATTTTGTACAGACCCATACCGTCTCCTCCAGTCAGCCCAGCATCACCATACTGGATGATAAGACTGCATCTATGGGCATCTTCGATCCCGCTATTGCCGATCGGATCAGGGGCTGGACCGATGCTCCGGTTAGAAGCTTCTCCGGGGAGACTACTCCATTGGGAGACAAGATCGTACAGCATGCCGTCCCCGGGGGCAGCATCCTCCTGATCTCAGACGGCTACAGCAATAGCGGCCGGCCTCTGGCCGATTCTCTGGCTCTGGCCAGGGCCTCCAATGCCACCACCTTTGCCCTCTCCCTGGTCCCGGAGAAAGATGATTCCAGCGTGGAGATCTCCGGGACCAACACCGGCGTTTTGGCCGGGGACTATCCCTTCCGGGTTATAGTGCGGTCGGCAAAAGGATATAACGGATCCCTCTCCGTTTTTGCCGACGAGCGATTGATCTACAGCGATACCGTCTCCTCCAATGCCAGCGCCTCCATCAAGATCTCCCATTCATTCCTGACCACGGGAAACCATATCCTGAGAGCTTCTATTGACCCGGATGGCCAGCCCATCAACGATAATTACCAGAAGGCGGTCTATGTCGTGCCCAAGCCGGAGGTCCTCCTGGTCACCAATGTCAGCTCTCCCCTGGCGGTGAGCCTAAAAGACCTCTACCGGCTGACTGTATCCTCAGAGCTGCCCCAGACTCTGGATGGATACAAGGCCGTCGTCCTGGATGATGTCCCCTACCGCTCCCATCTAAACCGGCTGGGGGAATATGTGCGCGAGGGCGGCGGCCTGGTAGTGGTGGGCGGAGAGAACTCCTATGATCTGGGGGGATACAGCAATTCCGAGCTGGAGAGGTTTCTGCCGGTTCGATCCGTTCCCAGCCTCTTTGAGGGAGGCAAGACACTGGCTATAGTCCTGGATATCTCCTTCTCCCTCTTGACCGCCCGCACCAGAGACGGCACCACCCTGTTGGACTATGAGAAGGCCCTGGCCGTGGAGCTGCTCAAGTCGCCCGNNGCCCGACCTGCAGGACTATAAGGTAGGATTGATCGTATTCGGCACCAGAGCCTATAATGTTCTCGATCCCGTGCCCCTATCTCGCTCCCGGCAGATTATGTCAGAGAGGATTATGGCCTTGGGTCCGGCGGGCACTGAGAACAGCCACCTGGATAGAGGACTGGAGCTGGCCTGGGATATGCTTAATGTAAGTGGCGGCCAGGGGGAGTTGCTTGTGCTCTCGGACGGAAATCTCTATAATTATCCCGAGGTTTTGGAGAGGTCTGTCCAATTGCTCCGCCAGATGAATGNNTAGACACCCGTCTCATTCAAGTGCAGGCTTTCCCGGGCATGACCGGCAAATTCTATGATCTGGCCGCCCAGACAGGATCTAACTTTGCCCAGTTCGTCTATCCCGACTCCTTGACCACCAGCCTGGAGGGAGCTGGTTTGGAGGAGACGACCTCTCCCGAGCAGATGGCCGCTTATGCTGCCATGACGGTGAGCAAAAACCACTACATAACCGCAGGATTGGATTTGAACGCCAATGTAACCGGATTCAATGATGTTACCCCCAAGCCGGGAGCAGAGCGTCTGGTGGCACTGGCGGACGGCAAGCCCGTTCTGACCGTCTGGCGCTACGGCCTGGGCCGGGTGGCGGCTCTGACTGCAGATAACGGCAACATCTGGGCCGGCTCGCTTTACAGCAGGGAGAGCTCCCCGGTGATCTCTTCCACCCTCAACTGGGCCATAGGCGATCCCCGGCCAGAAAAAGGCAGAGTGGAGGCTGATGACGGCTGGCAGGGCACGCCTCTGTCCGTCACCATAAACAGCGATGCCCGGCCGGTCATTCCTGGTGCAGAGGTGGAGAAGGTGGGCGATAACCGATACACTGCCACATTCACTCCCAACAGCTCGGGCATCTACTACATCGGAAGCTACGGCCTGGCGGTCAACTATCCCCTGGAGTTCCGTGATGTGGGCTATAACCCTGAGCTATCCAATCTGATTATGGCTGCAGGAGGAAAGGTTTTCAGCGAGGAAGAGGCCAAGCGCAGCCTCCTGGCTGAGGCCAGAGCAGTCAGCCGCAGAACGGTTCAGGAGAGGGTATCCCGAAGGGATGCCCTCCTCATTGCCGCTCTGCTAATCTTTCTCTCCGAGATACTCTATAGAAAAGTGAGTGAGATAAAGAGAAGAGGGAGATCCAAAATCC
>DAWB01000072.1:13354-13592 GCA_002505805.1 Methanosaeta sp. UBA80
GGTTGCCAAGGAGCAGCAAAGGATAGCGGTAAAAGTGCAGAAGCGCAGATACGGAAAAGAGGTGACAGTGATCCAAGGCATAGATCCTCACGAGATTGATCTTCAAGAACTCTGTACCCATCTTAAATCCAAGCTAGCCTGCGGCGGAACGGTTAAGGACAGCCTTATTGAATTGCAGGGCAATCATATTCAAAGAATTAAGGATATACTGGTGAAGAAGGGATTCGGCGCAGATCAG
>DAWB01000072.1:13720-16337 GCA_002505805.1 Methanosaeta sp. UBA80
GCCAGGGTGAAGACGGATAAAACCTTAGGTCGTCCCTTCTTGACTACGATTCCCTTGAAGACATGTCCTGCGCTGGCAGAGAGCCTCTCCACCTCTTTTGTGATCTCATCCACGTCCAGATGCTCCCGTGACCCCTGGATGATGATCATGGCCCGGGCGGCATCATCGGCCACATTGGCCGGATAGAGCAGATTTCCGGGCTTGAGGCTGTTCTGGATGGCGTCCCTGATAGAGAGGTTCTTGCTGTCGGCCTGGTAGAATCCCATGGTGCCGATGCGTAGCCCCCCATTCATCACCGTCTTGAAGTCGCCCAGATCGGTAACGGAGAGCATCTCCGAGTCCAGAGATTCGATCAGGAATAAGAGGCGCTGGGCGATCATGTTGTTTATCTTGTCATAGGCCGAGGCTATATCTCCGCTGAACCTCTTCATATACTGGTTGTCCGCCAGTATGATGCCTTCTGCGTCCAGCTCCATCAGTTCCCTCATGCTGAAAGCGGCATTCTGGAGGTAGATGGATCCCTCCTCCCGGAAGGGCAGAACGGCCACAGTGATCACGGCTATATCTTTGTACTGCCTCTTCAGCTCATTGATGAGCAGAGGAGAGAAGGAGGAGCCTGTTCCTCCGGATGTGGATGTGATCACAAAGGCTATGTCGAAGTCGCCTCGCTTCTCGATCTCGCCCATGATCATATCGCGATTTTCCATAAAGGCCTGCTTTCCCACATTTCTATTGGCCCCCACGCCATGCAGATTGGGAACATGAAGCCTATCCTTGGCCGTGGTGAAGCGCAGCTCTTTGAGATCATTGATCGCCGTGTTTACGGCCAGCGTCTCCACCCGACTGGGAAATTTAGGGCGCAGATAATACCTGGACAGCTTTGAGGCTCCTCCTCCAAAGGCCTCCCTGTTCATGGCATCCAGTATCCGATTGCCGCACTGGCCTACGCCAAGCATGAGTACGTTAAGCATGATATCCTATCTCTTTATATGCTGCATATTTGTGGTAATTATAATCACTATGCCCTTTCTTATTCTATCTATCTTTCTATCCTTCTATCTTTCTCTGTTTCCATCTTTCAATATTTATACTCTCTGTGCCTCCTGTAGATCCAGAAGGATACGATAGCAATTGGCACTATAACTAACAAATATTGATATTTATACTCTCGTTCCAGGATGGTCACCCTCGCGGTTGACTCTCTTATAGCCAATCCCTCTCCATCATTATAATTTGCCTTGAGGCGGATGGCATAGTCTCCCGGCCTCTGGCCGTGGATGCTGGCGGAGAAGGCTGCTTCATCGCCCGGGGCTATCTCAAAGAAGCTCTTGTCCAGGCCCACTGCTTCCAGCCCTTCCCCCGGGCGGACGTCCCCCGTCACCTCTATCTTGGTGGCAGATGCGCTTCCTGAATTCAAGATGCTGATATTGAGCCGTCCCTCTTCTTCCAGGGCCAGGGTTATATTGTCCTCAGCATTTATGGTCAGATCCGCCCTGCTCCTGGGACGGATGACGATGCTGAATGGCTCGGAGCGGTTGGACATGGAATTGCCTTTGCTGTCGGCATAGCTGATCAGCACGGAAGGAATGCTGACTGTGCCCTCTTTAGCTGCATTTACCATATATATTGCAGAATCGGATTGGCCTGGGTCCAGCGTCTCTTTTATCTTGGGGGGATAGCCTGCGATATAGGTGAATTGGGGAAGGGGCGGGATGTCCTGAACCTCTATGCCCACGGCCTGCCCGGTGCCGTTGTTCTTGATGGTGATGGTGACCTTGGACTCGTCTCCCACATTCATCTCGCTCTTGTCAAAGCTCTTGTCCACCCATAAATCCGGCTTTTCCGGCACAGCCGCCGGCCGGTCCGAGGTTCTCTTTCTGGGCGTTCCCAGCTTCTGCTCGTACTCCAGCCTGATCCTGGCCGACTGCTCATCGAAGATATCGGCAATGGTGATGGTTATCCCACCTCCATCCGCCCCCCCATCAAAGTTGTTGGGGCTATCGAGCAAGAGGGCTCTCTGCTCGTCCAGAGCGCCACCCACCTTGGAGACCCTCATCACTACCAGTCCGTCCCGGATCGATTGGATCTCTATTAGCTCCATCTGGTAGTCTTCCAGCTCTATGCGGTCACCAATATAGAGGCTAAAATCTCTGAAGGTGATCTCATCGTCATCCTCTTCATCAGATTTTGCATCGCCGCTTGCCCCGATCAGGAGAAGAGCGAGAATGAGACAGATAAAGGTCATCCGATATGAGGAAGGCTGCCACCCCAGGACATCGCTATTATATTTCATAATCCTTGCCGGCCTGATTTCATTTTTAGAGATTTGAATTTTACTCATTCCATCTCCAGGCTCAGATCGATCCATCTGGCATCTCTAGTTAGGGCTCCCAGAGATATGATATCCACACCGCTGCGGGCATACTGAGGGATATTGGTGGGATTGATGCCCCCCGAAGCCTCAAGTATCAACTGCTCCCGCAGCCCCATCTCCTGGAGAAGCTCGACGCCTCGCTCTATCATCTCCGGGCTCATATTATCGAACATGATGATGTCCGCACCACCCCGGGCCGCAATCGCCATCTCTTCCAGACTCTCCACCTCCACCTCGATCTTC
>DAWB01000111.1 GCA_002505805.1 Methanosaeta sp. UBA80
CCCTTCAGGACGCGGTAGTTGACATTGGTCTTCATAGTTGCCGAGACTGTAGCCTTGCTGCTATGCGTAAAGTTTATATTACATTATGTAACTAAACGTTTACAGTGAGTGTCAATGAATAAAAGAAGATATTCATTCTGTACGGCCCTGATCACTGCTGCTTTTTTTTCAGTGATGGTCTGGTCTGTATTTATAGAGAGCAGCATATTTCTGCCCCTGATCGCAAGCATCGCGGCTGCCGTTCTGATCTTCATGTGCAAGCGACAAACAGATGAAGTTTTAGAGGATGAAAGATCCCTTAAAATAACGGGAATGGCATCATGGGGCACTCTAAAAGTCTTTCTGATCTCAGCTGTAGCTATTGCCTTTTCCTTAATGGCCCTCAGTGACAAGCATCCTGGGTGGGAATCAGCAGGAAATGTCCTTTCGTATGCTGTCTGCGCTCAGCTACTGATTTACTTGGCGTTCTACATGTATTATGGTAGAAAATATGGGGGATAGCGGAGGATGAGGAATAGGATTAAAGTATACAGGGCTATGAACGATCTGACCCAAGATGCCCTGGCAAATAGGCTGGGAGTCACGCGCCAGACCATCATAGCCATCGAAAAGGAGAAATACGATCCGTCCCTTAGGCTGGCCTTCATGATGGCAAGGTTTTTCAAGATCAGATTAGAGGATCTCTTTCTGTTCGAGGCTGAAGAGGAGGTGAAGGAAAAAGCCGCAAAATCCTGACGCTACTCATCTTCCAAAATCATTAAAAATGATAGCAAATCACCTTCTCTGTACTGGCAAGATGTTCGGAAGGAGTGGAGATGAAGCCTGCACCAATTTGGCAATACAATGAAATGAAGCCTTGTGGCGTTGATTACACCGATGTTGAAGAAGTGGCTGCATACGACACCATGCACAGGAAGTTTCGCGACTACACCAAATCAAGCGAAGAGATCATCAGAACGTTAGGTATCGGTTCGGAGAGCATAGTCATCGATATGGGGGCGGGCACAGGTGCTTTTGCCCTTCACGCCAGCAAAAGGTGTCGCACAATATACGCAGTCGATATATCCGCCCCAATGCTTGAATACTGCAGGCAGCAGGCCGAGATGCAGGGACTGTCCAATATCGTCTTCTGCCAGGGCGGCCTTCTCACCTATGAACATGTCGGAGAGCCGGCGGACGCAATCGTTTGCGTCGCAGTTCTCCACCACCTTCCGGATTTCTGGAAGATGGTCGCACTTAAACGGTGCCATGCAATGCTAAAGCCTGGTGGCAGGCTGGGTTTGTTCGACATAGTCTTCCCGCCCTGGGATGAAAATAGCGAGGCCAAGATTGATAACTTGATCAAGGCTTGTGGGGTCATGGCAGATGCCCGGCTGGCGCAGGAAGCAGTGATTCACGTCAGGGACGAGTTCAGCACATATGACTGGATCATGGAAGGCGTCATAAAGAGGAGCGGATTTAGAATCGATGCTGCCGAATATGGGGACGGATTTCAGACGACATATATATGCACACGTGAATAATGCTGATCCTGATCATATTCAGGTGATGGCCTTCGTAGGTCCTGAACAATAAGGCACAAGCAGCTCTTAAGAAGCACCTATATAGCAAAGTGCTAACGATGCGCTGAGATCGGCAAGCGGAACAGAGCACTCCGCCTCCGATGCTATGGACCAGAGCTGCAATAAAGGAGAATAGGCTCTCTGACTATAGCGGCTTGTCCATTCTGCCACGGCTGCCTAATTCCTTACGCATTTTTATTGATCCGTTTTCCCTAAGTACTTCTCGAAATCCGAGCTTTCGATAAAACTTGGAGGCCCTAGGGTTTGTCTCCTGAACAGCCAGGCAGAGGTACTGTATCTTGCGATTCACTGCATTTTGTTCGATCCACTTTAAGATGCAAAGGCCCAATCCTTTTTTCTGATAATTCTTTCTCAGCTGAATGGAATTTATGAAGACTTGGCTTTTATCAGCCTGTTCGCTAAACCAGAAATACCCAATAAGTTCATTGCTGCTATAAACTACTTTGACAACGCCTGAAGAAAGCAATTCCTTCGTGTATCTCTCCTCAAAATCCCTGCCCCAATCAAGGCCCCATGCATCTTTAATTAGAGGAGCCATATTCTCTTTTGTAACTGCGATGATGAACTCGAGATCTCCTTCGGTCAGATCTCTCAGTCGGACGCCTTCGATATATTCCATCAATGCTCATTAGGACGTCTTTTTATTATGTATAAAAGAATTATGACTCAGAAACGACCTCAGGTACTATTGATATATCAATTAATATAAAAATTTTTTGTGATCATTAGTGAGCAAGCCTTAAGGAATGATGTAAAATATAATCAAAAATATATATGTTTTCACTTCCTAAATCGCTAGTCGGTTGTACGCCAAAACAGGACATTATTTCCGAAGAGATCGAAGAGCCTTCCTCCCTGGATCTGTACACTCTCTGCCTTACCCTCGTTGTCGACCTGGAATGTCACCACAGGTCCAGTTCCTGTCTTGGATAAGCTGAAACTATCCCCTCCTGTGGGCAGAAGGGGCATCTTCAGCCTTCCCGGTCCTGAATATAAGATCAAGGTCCCATTGCTCTGCGAGATATTGATGATGCCAAGTGTCTGGTTGCTATAGTTGCCGATATATGTCTCCTGGGATCTGGCTGCATGAGGTGAATCAGTCTGCACTGAAGCACTTGCATCGGCCTGAGCCATTGGGGTCTTCGTTAGTGCAAGTGCCTCCAAGACGTCTTCCCAGACGTTGTTGCCGAAGTCATTAGGTGCAAAGGGGCTGCATGCTTGTCGGAGATCCCGGCTACTACAAGCGTTTCGGCTTTAGAAGCTACAAGGGACTTGCCTTTGACGGCGTTCCTCAGGATAACGTACTTGCATTGCCGTTTGAGGAGAACAAGGTTCAGGGTCTCGTGATTTTTTTGATGGCTCTAATGCAAAAGAAAAAGAAGATGGCCATTGGAGCCAAAAGCAGGCCTATATGCCGCCCAGCTCTTTGGACCTGGCGAAGAGTTCCTTTGCATCCGCCTCACGCCCCAGGTCCTGCATAGCCTTTCCCTTGTAGTAGTAGGATCTGTAGAACATTGGTTTCAGCTCTATGACCTTGTCGAAGCANNTGCCTTTGCCCTGCCAGGCCATTACGTTTTTCGGATTCATCCCAATGGTGGCTTCATAGAGTTCAGCCGCTCTGGTAAAGGAAGCATTCGCCTCGTCCCCGCGATCAAGCCTGTTGAGAGCGCCACCTCTATCCAGCCAATAGGAGGCCTGCGTGGGATCGATCTCTATGGCCTTATCGTAGGCAGGGACTGCCTCTTCGTGCCTGCTCAGTTCGGCCAGAACGCCTGCTTTCCAGTACCAGGCA
>DAWB01000035.1:0-2671 GCA_002505805.1 Methanosaeta sp. UBA80
TCAAGAGTTTCGGGACTCTACATACGGGAAAGCGAAACAAAAGCCTTAAGTATTTGGCGCAAATTGGGACCTTTCGACAAAATCCGAACGGAAGGTTTTATTAGAATGAATGGCATGGATCGATTAGGGGCCTGGATGACCAGGAATCCGCGGATAATCATTGTCATTGCGGTTCTTATAACTGCAGCCTCTCTTCACTATGCCCAGTTTATACAGAGCCAGGGAATGACCACAGAGTCCTTCGTCTCAAAGGATTCTGCTCTCTATCAGCTTTACGACCATCTTTATCAGGAGAACTTCGGCTCGGATGGAAATATCATTCTCATAGAAGGCGACGATGTGGCCAGGGCCGAGGTGCTTCAGGCTGGCCTTCGCCTGTCAGATAAAATGAAAAATGTTGAGCATGTTCTGGGGGTGCAGAGCCTGTCTGACATCGTCGCCGATGCGGAATATCAGAGCAGCGGCACTCGCTGCATCCCCTCTCAGGAGAGGATAGATCAGATCCTGGCCGACTCCGGTATGGCGGTGCAGTCCCTCATGCCTGACCGCAAGCACTCTCGAATGATCATCGCCATGCCCACCACTGCCATCCTGACAGAAGGGCAGAGAAGCAAGCTTCTGTTAGAGATAAGTAAAGCAGCAGAATTTGCCGATTTTCCAGCGGGCTACGGCATCACCATCACCGGCGATCCCTCCTTCCAGGCAGCGCTTATGGAGACCATGAACAGCACCAACGGCAGGATTCTGGCCCTCTGCGGTGTGCTGATGATCCTTGCCCTGCTTTTTTTCTTCAGGCACGTCCGATGGCCTCTGCTTCCCATACCGGTGATAATTCTGGGCATCATCTGGACCTTTGGGGCCATGGGCTTATTTAATATAAAAATGGGCATGACCACATTTGCTGCATTTCCCATTCTGATAGGAATCGGCATAGACTATGCCATTCAGTTCCATAACCGCATGGATGAGGAATTGAGCAAAGGAGTGCCCCTGGTGCAGTCTGTGGTCAATACAACAAAACATGTGGCCATTCCTGTGGCCGCGGCATTGATCGTGACCCAGGCAGGATTTGTCTCCCTGCTCAGCTCCACCGTCCCCTCCATCAATGATTTCGGAAAAATGTGCATCATCGGCCTGATCATGTGCTACCTCTCCGCCCTCTTCGTCAATGTGACCGTCCTTTATCTTGGGGAGAAAAGATCGCCGCGGGAGAGGAGTTCAGCTGGCCACTCCTACCAGGGATCGGCAACCGGTGCTTTCATACAAAAAACGGCAGCCTTCAGCATTGAGCGATGGAAGCCTGTCTTAGCTCTGGCGCTGCTGCTGGCTATGGCCGGAAACTATGCCGATACCATGGTTCCGATTGAGACCGATTCCAAGAATTATATACCNNCTCTCATAGATCTGAGACATATGAAGGATATCTTCGGAGGAACTGACTCCATCAAGTTCCTGGTCCAGGCCGATGACATCACCGATCCGGAGAACCTGAAATGGATGGATGATTTCGGCAGCTACCTGCTCAGATCAAGGGAGGACAGGACGGAGAAGACCGCCAGCATAGCCACATTTATCAAGGCCGCCAATGGCGGTGAGCTGCCTCAGGATAAGGCCAGAATAAGGGAGATCATAGCATCCCTGCCTACCTCCATAACCAGTGCCTACCTCGCCGGACACAATCTGGCGGTCATCGATGTAAATATCGGCGATGCTCAGTCCAACCTGGGCACGGAGGGGATGAAGAGGCTGGTAGAATCCTATGAGCGTGACCTGGCCTGGAACAGCCCCCCTCCCGGCATCTCCGTCCATATCACCGGCCAGCCGGTGCTCATGACCACGGTCATGGATGCTCTGACCTCGGGAAGGGTGGAGATGTCCCTACTGGGCCTGCTCATGATCTTCATACTGCTGCTAATTATCTACCGGGACCTTATCAAGGCCCTGCTGCCTGTTCTGCCTATGCTGGTGGTGATCGGATGGATGGGCCTGGTGATGCTCTATGGCGGTCTGAAGTACACCCCCCTCACCGCCNNGATGGAGCGCTTCTATGAGGAGCTGGAAAATGTAGGCAATCCCTACGAGGCGATGAAGATCACCGCCAATCGCATCGGCTCCGCCCTGGTGGCATCGGGAATGACGGTCATCTTCGGCTTTGGAGCCCTCATCGCCTCGCCCTTCAATATCATCAGCAACTTCGGGGTGGTGACGGTCATGTCGGTGGTTTTGGCTCTGGTCACCACATTCACTGTATTCGTGGTCCTGGCTGTAAGGATGGAGGTCCAGCGTGAAGTATTTGAGAATGCAAAGCAGGACCTTAAAAAGGCAATTGCGCTAATGAATAGCCAAATATGGAGAAAAAGCAATGGAAGTTAAGTATGCCCTAGCCCTGGCTCTTATGCTGACCCTTCTGGCCACAGTTGATGCCCAGAAAACCTACATACCCTATGAGCTGGGTGGAGACAATTATTATACCATGTANNTCACCCTCTATCTGGATCTGACCAACTACGGCCGGATTCTGGGCTTCAAAGAGGACCAGACGCCGCAGAATCCAAAGGAATACGCCCTGGCGGCCTCAGAGCTGCAAAAAGAGTACTCCAAGCCCACTGCTCTGGGGGTCACTGCCACACTCATATCTGATAGCCGCCAGATCGAGGTCAAGTCCGGAGAC
>DAWB01000035.1:2704-2860 GCA_002505805.1 Methanosaeta sp. UBA80
GAGCATGCACCGGCGGGGGAGTATCCCCTTCGGCTGAATCTGTCCTACGACTATCAGGACAACGTGCGGGTCTATGCCACCAAGCTTCTGTCCGAAGGAGGAGCAAATAATCTGGTCAACTATCGGGAGTCTTATGTCTATCAGAAGGCCAATCAG
>DAWB01000130.1 GCA_002505805.1 Methanosaeta sp. UBA80
CTTTATCGCTCAGGGCGCGCTTTTTCGCCGCTGAGGGGCAAGAAGTTTTCATCCTCTATAAAGATTGCCATGCTCTGCCCGGCGGAGGTTTTGCTGGGAAGAGGTAATCGGCTTTTATCCCGGCCAGAGGGGAGAGATCGCCTAAATTCTGACTGCCAGCATTCTCTCAATCGCTCTCTTGGCCCGGACGGCCGTCTCCTCCTGCACGCTGACCCGCGGCTCTAAGGTCTGCAGCGCCTGCAGGATTAAAGATAGATTGGTCTTCTTCATGTTCTGGCAGATGGCATTCCTGCTCAGGGGATAGAACTCCTTGCCCGGATTGTCCTTTTTCAGCCGATGGATCATTCCCGTCTCCGTGCCGATGACAAATTCTCCGGCCGCACTGGACCGGGCATGCCTTCCCATTCCCGATGTGCTGTAAACGAAATCTGCCAGATCAATGACCTCCGGGCGGCATTCGGGATGGACCAGCACCTCTGCCCGGGGATGCCTGGCCCGGGCCGCTTCCACCTCGGCAGGGGTGAATTGATCGTGCACATAGCAGTAGCCGTTCCAGGGAATGATCTTCTTGTCCGTGTGGCGGGCCACATAGGCGGCAAGATTCCTATCCGGCACAAAGATGACCTCCTTCTCTGAGAGGGAGGCCGCCACCTCCACTCCATTGGCCGAGGTGCAGCAGACATCGCTCTCCGCCTTGATCTCTGCGGTGGAGTTGACATAGCATACCACGGCTGCCTGGGGGTGGATGGCTTTGAGATCCATGAGCTCCTCCGGGGTGATCATATGGGCCATGGGGCACCAGGCGCCCTTTGCCGGCAGCACCACTGTCTTTTCCGGAGAGAGAATGGCTGCTGTCTCGGCCATGAAGTCAACTCCGCAAAAGACCAGAACTTCGCAGTCCAGACGGGCTGCAGCTCTGGCCAGCTCCAGGGAGTCGCCGGTCAGGTCGGCAATATCCTGCACCTCCGGGAGCTGGTAGTTATGGGCCAGAATGGCGGCGCGCCGCTGCTCTTTCAAAGAGAGAATCTCATCTATGATCGCCATGGAAACTGGGACCCTCTTTGAAGAACTATTATTTCAAGCTATTTAAGTAGATTAGATTGATACTAAAACTTCAATTAAAGTAGATTTTAGTTTGCATCTCCTGCGGTCTTACAACCGATCTCATCCAGGAGAGGATGGCTCAGCCAGCTCTCCAGCCCGCACCAGGGCCAAAAGGGCATCCTCCATCTTGAAGTCGCGGCTCTCCCTCTCCAGAAAAAGGCGCAGCCGATCCATCTCCTCCGGGGGGAGATCCTTTGATCCCTCCTGCAGCATGCTCTGGTAGGTTCGATGGGGAAAGTAGAGGCGGCGCGCGGCAAGAAAGAGCTTCTCCCGGGACTCTTCAGAGATTATGCCTTTTTCTTTCGCCAGATCCAGATTGAAGCGGATGTTGACCAGTGGCTCGGATGTGGGAGCATAGCTGAAGGGATCAAAGGTCAGAGCCACCTCGTCATCCGATGCCAGGCGGCAGCTCTTATAGGCCTGATAAATGGAGCCGATCCCCTCCATGCCGTAGACATCCAGCTCCGAGGCCCGCAGTGCCCCCATGCTGGAGGCGCCCAAAACCCTGGCCCCTGCCTCCAGGGCATAGATCACCTCTTTATGAGCTACGGAGCACTCCTGAAAGAAGACACCGTCTATGAGACAGATGACCTCTGCTCCCTCCCTGGCCGCCTGATAGATGTCTCCCCTTTTAGCCGGGGGACGGTAGTCGGCCTGCAGCACCTCCGCTGCCCGCTTTCTAGGCAGGCTTGGACCGAGAAAGACGACTACTGCTGCGCCTGGCATTTCTGCACCTCTTGCCCACCCTCTCCGGATCGACAGCCGACATCTCCAGGCCGGGGACTATGATCCTGACCACTGGTATCCCTATCTCCGGTCTTGTCAGATCAACCACCACCGCCCGGTCGAGTCCTGCCTGCTGCAGCCTGCCCAGCATGTGTCGGATGTCCAAGAGAAAGTCGTCGCTCTCAAAGGAGGGCACAGCCGCAAAGCTTCTCTTCTCCGAGCCGTCAAACCAGTGAGCATTGAGCTTCTTGGTCCTCTCATAGCCTATTCGCTTCCTGAAATCGGCCAGGGTGGCATCCTCCCGCGCTCCATGAATCTGGGTCAGACGGCTCTGGGCCACCTCGGTGAGAGCTCGCAGAACCGCCACCTTGGCACTGGTGTGGGTTCCCATGCCCGTGGTGAGCAGGGTCGGGTCGCGCAGGCGGATGTCGTCCGAGGCTGCAGCGCAGGTGGCAACGCCAATATCGCTGGTGATATCCCGGAGATAGACATCCACGCCGGCGGCGGCGAACTTGTCCATGAGTCCTTTGGCCAGACTGTCTTTTACGTCCTGGATCAGCGGTCCGGTATGCCGGGCCGCCTCCACCAGGGCCCAGGCATCCCTCTCGATGACCTCAGCCAGGCCGTGGAATATGGCCTCTTCCAGGACATTTCCCGAGGCAAGACCGGTGGTGTTGGTCCGGAAGAGGCGTCTATAATCGGAAGGCAGGGGATGGAATACAGCATTGGCCGGAACCAGGATCTCCTCCTCCCTGATCATATCCCAGCCGGAGATCCAGGGTATCAGGGCATCGGGATCGGCATCTTCAGGCAGTATCAGATCCCGGGGATCGAGAGCCCCGTCCAGATGGGAGAAGGAAGCCAAGGCAAGCTCTCTATCCCTCACCTCCGCGGAGTATCTCTCCAGCCCCTCCATCATGGCCGAGACCCGGGCCTCGGTGGGGGTCGCCCCCTTGCCGTTATAGACCGAGATGGCCCCCCGGTCGGCCATGGGCCGGATGGAGGAGAATACGGGAATGCCGATGCGGTCCAGATCGGTTATGTCCGCCACCCTGGTGATTCCGGCGGCGGGAAGCTTGGCCTCGGCGGCCCGCAAGGTCTCCTCCGGTGGAACAGCCCGGTGGGTATCATCTCTGTACTT
>DAWB01000086.1 GCA_002505805.1 Methanosaeta sp. UBA80
AGGAAATGTCATTGCTTTCGGCCCCCCTCATGAGGCAATTACGCCAAAAAACATCCAGGCTGCCTACGGGGTGGAGGTAGAGATCGTAGAAGTGAAGGGTCGCAAGCTTTTGCTCCCCCTATAATAAAATTATTTTAATTATATTATTATAATTGCGTAACCTTTATGAATGAATTAAGAAATATTCTAGAATAGGTGTAATAATGCACCTTCCAGGCAGTTTCGATACATTCGAAAAACAGCCTTGGTGATTCATGGTGCATGCGATCTGAATGTGCCTGTTGGAGATGCCTTTCAGATCGAAAAGGAGTTGGGGGCCGGGGGGAATAGAGTGCCGCATCTGGCCATAATTCCCAATGCCGACCATAGCTTTCAAGTCGTTCCTGAGAATGAAGAGCTGCGCTTGAGGGAAAGGATATCTCTTGAAAGTTTTCGGAGGCCTTACAGTGAGCTGTATTTCAGGATCTTGATTGATTTCTTAAAACATTTCCTTTGAGTTGGCATATTTTAGTGAATAACACTGTTAATCCTAATAGGCACGCATCCCTCGATTCTATCTCTCACCTGGACGATGACATGACGCCCTAGCTCAAATATTATTGCAGGGCATATGGCGCATCTACAGGCCATCAAGCCAAATTTTTTCTCCTACACTCAGCCCATGGTCTGACTTTGCACGCATACGGATATACTGATCCCCAGAATGAACTCCAATTCGGGGAATCTCTGTTTGTGCGGTGGAGCTTTCCAGCACTAATAGGCCACTGCCGTCCAATGATCTCTGTACGCCGCAGTCATGATCATACCTGTTGAGAAATATTGCTGTGATGACATCAAATACTCTGTCACAGCTACTTTTTCTGATATCCGTGACCTTCAGCGAGGACATAGCACCCAGCTCCTGTCAAAATGGCCCCCGATGCTCTCTTAGAAGAGGAGTCCGGCCATGGCAGCTGGCCGGATACCGACGACAGGTTGCCAGAGGCAAAGGAGGTCAACCTTGTGTTGTCGCTATTTTCGAAATAATACAATTACTTAATAATAAGGATTTCGGTTAGTGTAATAATTTAGCAGATTTTGGCTGCAGCAATGCTTGAGGCAGACTGGCTCAGGGAAGAGGCAGAAGCCCTGAATGACAAGGCCAGGCAGGAGATCTCTCACATTTGGGCCGTGAAGATGATCTAGAGCATCAAAAGGTGTGGTCCTCAGCATCGGTGGGGTTGAAAGAGACATTATCCCCTTCTGCCCGTCCCCGAGAACTCACCTCCACCAGCTTCGCCCATGCCATGTCTCCACCACAGCCAAGACCTTCATGAAGATGCTCCGTTCCGGTCTAAATCATGGCCACGGAGTTCTTCAGCCGGGGCGTATTTGCAGTACCTGGGCAGCTTGACCGCGTAGCCTCTGAGGTTCTCCACCAGTTGCCTCGAAGCCGCGCAGCCCTAGGAGTTCGAGGACATAGATCTGGCTGCAAAGAGCGCATGTCCCAGGAGAACTTCAAGAAGCCCTATATCAACTCCTACTTCCTATTGCTCGAGGGCTTCCTGAGGAGAGCCATATTATGGGAAAAATGAAGCGGGGATACGGAATTAGCCATCGTATCCAAGCTTCTTAGCCTTTTCCAATGCCGCATTTGACTCTATTCCTCGATCGGATAGCCTTAGAGCAATTGCCTTATTCGCCCATGCTTCCATGCAGTTGGGATCGATATCAATTGCTTTATCGAAGCTCTTAAGGGCTTCTATATAATCATCGTGGCCCATCATCAGTGAAATTCCCCGGTTAATCCATGGGTCAAGGTAATCTGAATCAAGCATAATCGCCTTATCATAGGCATCCATCGCCTCATTGAAAGATTCCAACTTAGCTAGTGCCAGTCCTAACATATTCCAGCATACAGCGCATTCTGGATGCGTCTCTACCGATCTCCTGAGAACGGAAGCCTCTTCGCTATAATTTCCCAGTTTATCAAGAGCTAAGGCTTTATTGTATTGAAATCCGATCTCGTCAGGATTAAGTTCTATAGCTTTCTCAAGCATCTCAAGAGATCTGTTACCGTCTCCCAATTCCAAATAGGACAGGGCCAGGCCGTTCCAGGAATCGGGATTAGTTGCATCCAGCTCAATGCTCTTATTATAAGCAGCGATGGATTGGCTATATTTTCCAGACAGTCGCAGTGCTGAAGCGTGNNCGTAGCTCTGCCATATGCTTGAGTCATCCGGCTCGATCTCGCAGGCTCTCCCAAGAGCATCACTGGACTCGGAATATCTTCCCAGAGCGAGTAGCGCCTCTCCCTTCCTGGTCCAAGCTGGTGCATTTATCGGATTCATTTCTGTAACATTTTCATAGGCCAGGAAGGCGGAGCTGTAATCTCCTAAATTTGAAAAAACAAGACCCAAGTTGAACCAAGCATCTTCATTCTCGGGATTCAGCTTGACCGACTCTTGAAAGGCTGCAATAGACTCTCTATCTTCGCCTAAATCAGCTAATATCAGCGCTTTGTAGTACCAGGCACCGGATAGATTACCCTCCAACTCCAAGGCCCTTTCGAAGGCAAGCAAAGACTCATTAAAGCTTCTCAGATTTGCCAGGGCAATTCCCTTGCTGTACCAGGACAATGCTGATCGAGGCTGTAAACGGATGGATTCATCAAGAGCTGAAATCGATTCATTGTAAAGGCCAAGATGAGCAAGAACAAGCCCTTTTCCGTACCAGGCCTCTGCAATATTGTTGTCCCGTTTGATCGACTCATTATAAGCAATGAGGGCTTCCGAATACTGCTCCAAGGCGCTTAATGCCTCGCCTTTTTTCATCCAAGCAGAAGAATTGAGTCCATCCAACTCGATAAACTTTTCATAGCAATCAAGGGCAACTGTAAATGACCCCTTCTTGAGGAAGCCGTCTCCCATTTGCTGCCAGTAATCTGCAGTATATTCCCTCCCAGAGGCACTTGCATAGCATGATACAAGGACAATCAGTATAAAGATTATTCTTCCGTTAATGTAGATACCGCCATGCTTTGCTTCTTTTCGAATTAGAGCTCTTTGCCAATGGAAGTCGTAGTTAATTTGACGTGCTTTGCGCCCTTTAAGGCCATCATCCTTTCAGCAGTTTTTCTTACATCTTCACCATTGCCCCTCAGCACTACAACCTCGAGACAGGTATTCTGACTTAAATGAACATGCAAGCTGGACTTTATTGTGCTGCCAAAATCATGCTGGATCTCGGTGAGATTGTCCTCAAGGCCTTTTTGGGAGTGGTCATATACGATGGTTATAACGCCTACTCGCTCTCCATCTATGTCGTTCATCCATTCAAAATTAACTATATAATTTCTGATGGCATCCCGAACTCCCTCAGAGCGAGATGAATAGCCGCGTTGCTGTATAATTTCATCAAACTTATTCAGCAGATTTTCTGGCAGTGAAACACCTATTCTCATTAAGTCTTGATCCATATTTCATCATTATGGAAGTTTATTATTACTAAGTAATAAGCTTATCGCATTAAAGCTTAGAAAACCATCAATTCGACACTACGGTTGTTTTCAAAGATCAGCTTTCCAGCTCATATGCACAATTGCAGAAAAAGAAACGAATTAAAATATATAAATATTATGATTAGCTAATGGAAATAATTCGATTACCACAAGTTTCTTATAACTATTATATCAATTAGTAACAAAAGGCAGGCATAATATGAAACAGAATACTTATAAAATAGCTCCCGTGCTCCTTCTTTGCCTGATGCTGATACCATTCAGCACGGCTTCGGAGGAGTCTAGCGGAATGGTCCTAAAGATAGGAACGCCTAATGTGGTCAAATCAGCCAGCATCTTGGGAGACAGCAATATGGGTGTCTTTGCCCATTTATCCAATCCCACCTTGATGAAGATGGCTGCGGATGGGTCCCTGGAGGGCCTTACCGCTCGAAGTTATGAAGTCTCAGAGGATGGCAAGACCTGGAAGTTCATCATCAGAGACGACCTCTACTGGAGCGATGGTGAAAAGCTAACTCCGGAGGATGTGCAGTTCACATTCGATTATCTTGCAGAGAACTATCCTGCTGCAGGATGGATGAAAGAAACTGTCAATGACATCTCCACTCAGGATGACGCGGTTATCTTCAAGTTGAACAAGCCTTACTCCCGGCTGAACCTGGAGTTTGCCACCTATCCCATCTTAGCCAAACGCATCTGGGAGTCTATAGAAGAGCCCATGGAATATACCAATGAAGGCGAAATGTTGGGCTTTGGGCCGTTTTATATAAACAGCACGGACCTGGGAACGGGAGTCATTTATTTTAAGAGGAATCCTCACTGGAAAGGAGCTTCCCCTAATTTTGATTCCGTTGAGATTCATGCATTTGCCAACATGGATGTGCTCTCCTTGGCTTTGGAGAAAGGAGATGTCGATGCCTACTATAAATACGCGGGTACTTATCCCTATCCCAGCGTAAAAAAGCTGGAGGATACAGGCAACTTTGAGTTTGTGGAGAAGGACAATATAGGCCTGATATTCCTGGGAATGAACTTGAAAAAGGAGCCGATGTCCGATCTCAGCTTCAGAAAAGCTCTCTCCTATGCCATAAACTACAGCGAAATGCTCAAGCTTGATGCCCTGGGATTCGGCCAGGTTCCCAATGCTGGATTCGTACCCCCAAGTATGATGAACTTCAAGCAAACAGCCCAACTTGAGCAGAACCTCTCCCTGGCCAAGTCCATTCTGGATTCTGCCGGCTATAAAGATGCCGATGGCAACGGCATTCTGGAGGGCAAGGACGGCAAAGATATCAACCTTATCTTCCTCACAAGAACAGACTACCAGCGGGTCACTGAGCTGATGGTTGATTATCTAAAGGATCTGGGGATTGAGAGCGAGATAAAAAATGTGGATTCAAGCACCTGGATAAAGCAAAAAGATGCCGGCGAATATGATCTGACCATAACCAGAAGCACCCCCTGGGGAATGCTAATGCATGCCAATTGGGGCACGGGCTACTTCGATTCCCGCAGAACTGGCGAAGGTGTCTTGCATGTCCTGGAAGATCCCGAATTCCATAAGCTGTGCGATGATATACTTGCTGCAACCAGCCAAAGCCAGCTGCAGGATTATGCCTACCAGGTGCAGGACTATTATGGGGAAAACCTCCCCGGAATCGCACTGTACTGGAATAAGGTGGTGACTCCTTACAACAAGGCCTTTTCCGGATGGTACTCTGATCCACTATACGGCATCTTCAATGTGGATAACTTCCTGTCTGTGGAGAAGAGCCGATGAGCCACTGGACGGATCAATGGAGAGATTTCGTAAGAGAGAGCAGTTATATCCATATCCTCAAGGAAAGGAAAATCTCCAACGATCAATTCTGGAGAAGCTATGGAGTCTATGACCAGATCCTCAATCATTCCGGGTATCCTGGGGAGATCCTGAACAGGATCTTCTCCTTTATTTCTCCCGGTACGAGCCTTCTGGATATTGGTGCCGGGACAGGCGCTTTTTCCATTCCTCTCTCGCGCCAGACCTCCAGGACAGTTGTCGTTGATCCATCCGGTTACCAATTGCAGATATTGATGGAGAAAGCTCGAAAAGAGAGACTGACTAACATCACTGCAATCCCGAAGGAGTGGAGAGATGTGCAGCCTTCTGAGATCTTTGGCCCGAATGATTTAGGAATTAATCCACAGGGAGTCGATTATTCGCTGGCGGCTTACAGTCTCTTCGATGAACACATAGAAGATTTTCTGTCAAAGATGATTGAATTCACCAGCAAGGGCGTCTTTGTTGTCTTTCGCGCCGATGCTCCCGACCCATTGAATGAGTTTGCCTATGGTCCAAAGCCTCATGTGGATTATCTCTGTCTATATCATATACTCAAAGAAATGGGTTATCAATTTGATATTATTTTATTTTCCAGAGATTATAAGCTCCCATTGGATCTGGTGTTCCATCAATACCGCTTCTCTGGAAGAGATAGCCAGGAGATCGCCGCTTACCTGCAGGCGAAAGGACGTCTGCTGGAGAGAGAGGATGGAAAATGGGCCTCATTCTCCGCCAGGGATGCGATGCTTTATAAGATTCTATAAAGGACGTTGAGGAATGCTCTCAGGGAAAAAGGCGACCAGGTATGCCATCGCCCTGTTCTTAATTATATCTTTGAATTTTTTCATCCCAAGAAGCATGCCTGGAGATCCTCTAACCAACCTGCTGGGAGAGGATATCAGTCTCACAGCCAGCTCTGTACAGGAGCTGCGAGAGAGAATGGGCTTGGACAGGCCCCTCTCCCAGCAATTTCTGGATTACTGGCATGACATTTTGAGATTCGATCTGGGATACTCCTTTCATCTGCACAGGAATGTCTCTGATCTCATATACGACCGCATGAAGTGGACACTGCTGCTGTCCTTGCCGGCCATGGTCATGGGAGCTATACTGGGAACTCTCCTGGGGGCGCGGGCGGGCTGGAAGAGCAGCGCTTTGCGCAGGACTCAAACAGGCTTCATCATGGCCATATACTGCGCCCCACCCTACTTTATCTCTCTCATCGCACTTTACCTCCTTTCTTACAAGCAGGGCCTCTTTCCACTGAAGGGATTCTACTCCACAGGATCAGCATTGGATATTGCTCATCATCTCTTTCTGCCCAGCGCCATGATGACGCTCTTCTCCCTCTCCAGGAACTATATGATCATGAAGGGAAGCGTGCTGCAGGAAAAGGGCAGCCTCTATGCCACCTTCGCCCGGGCCAAGGGATTATACGATGAGCAGATCCTATTTCGCCATGTCTTCAAGAATGCCCTTCTGCCCATAATCACCTTGCTGGCCCTGGATTTCGGATTCATCCTCAGTGGAGCGCTTTTCATAGAGATAGTCTTCTCCATGAACGGCATGGGCAGCCTTATCTACGATGCCCTTCTCTCCCGAGACTATCCGGTATTGCAGGGATCTTTCTTGATAATTACCATCATGGTTGTATCAGCCAATCTGCTGGCTGATCTTCTCTACAGCTATCTCGACCCACGGGTAAGGTGGCAGTAAATGGCTGGCATCAAACCTGGTTCCGGTCCTTGCGCCATGTCCGAATGTTTTTGTGGAGACGGAAAAGATGTACGCGGGATGGAAAAAGAATGCGATAGACCGTATCATTGCCCTTATGGCGGCATTCTCTTCCGGAAAGTGAGCATTATCGGATTGGTTTTATTCTCGTCCTTTTTGCTGGCAGCCATCTTCTCCTCATTCTTATCTCCCTGCGATCCCTGGGATAGATTTGAGCCCTATCTTCCTCCGGGTCAAGATCATATTCTGGGAACAAACGATCTAGGACAGGATATCCTATCTGAGCTGATCTATGGCAGCCGGGTCTCTCTGATTGTGGGATTCGGAGCGGCGCTGATGGCTACGACCATAGGAAGCAGCATAGGCCTCTTGGCGGGCTACTTCAAGGGCATGGCGGATGAGATTCTCATGGGAATCACTGACATATTCCTAATGATCCCCCAGATCCCTTTGATAATTGTGCTGGCTGCATTCTTGAGGCCCAGCTTCTGGCTTATTGCGCTGCTCATGGGAAGCCTATGGTGGACCTCCACCGCTAGAGTGGTGCGCTCGAAAGCCCTGCAGATAAGAGAGATGGGCTATGTCCAGTCCAAGAGATCTTTAGGCTTCTCGCATCTGCATATCATAGTTTCCGATGTGCTTCCCAATCTCTCCCAGCTGGTAATGCCTAAATTCCTGCTCTCAATTGCCTCAGCCATGATTGCAGAATCTTCCATATCTTTCCTGGGTCTGGGAGATCCGTCCATGAAGAGCTGGGGGATGATGATCAATTTCGCCTTCAGCCGGGGAGGATTTATCAACGGTTATTGGTGGTGGTACATGGCCCCCGGGCTGTGTATCACCATCTTTGTATTGTCTATTGTCCTCATAGGATCTTTTCTGGAAGAGAGAGACGAATCTATAATGGGGCAGCAATGAATAGACATCTACCGTCTTCGAGCTATTTCCGGCCGCTGCTGTGCATTGACGAGATGTATGTTAGCTTTGACACCTCTCTAGGCCGGGTCAAAGCGGCTCAAAATATATGCCTTGAGCTTCATGAAAGAGAGACCCTAGCCATTGTGGGAGAGACTGGCTGCGGTAAATCGGTAATTGCCAGCGCTATATTGCAGCTCTTGCCCTCCAATGCCTCTGTGAAAGGAAAAGCTATTTTTTTAGGAAGAGATCTTCTCTCTCTTGGCGAGAGGGAGATGGCCGATATAAGGGGCCAAGAGATTGCTATCATATTTCAAAATCCATCTCTATCACTTAATCCCATCATGAAAGTGGCAGAGCAGGTAGCCGAGCCTTTGCAGATTCACAGAAGGCTACCCCGCCATCGGGCTATCTCTAAGGCAGAAGATATGCTTAGCCGCTTTAAATTGGGAGATAAGGCATCACCCGTCATGTACCCTTTTCAGCTCTCGGGAGGAATGAATCAAAGGGTTATGATAGCAACATCCATGATCCTATCTCCCAAGATTCTAATAGCCGACGAGCCCAGCAAGGGCCTGGATCAGTCTCTGGCCCGGCAGGTTATGAAAGAGCTGGCTGGAATAAAGGATGAAATTGGGGCATCACTTCTGCTCATCACCCATGACCTGCTCCTGGCAAAAGAGGTCTCAGATAGGATAGCGGTGATGTACTGTGGTGAGATCGTGGAGGCGGGAAGCTCGGCGGAAATATTCGATGAACCACTGCACCCTTATACCAAGGCGCTCTTAAATTGCCTTCCGGAAATGGGCTTTAAGCCGATACCTGGAAGCTCACCCTCTATGATCGATCCGCCTGAAGGGTGCAGATTCTATCCCCGCTGCCGGGAAAGGCTTGATAGATGTTTGCTCAGTCCCAAGATGATCAAGGTAGAAAGCGATGACGGAGACCGGGAGGTGAGATGCTGGCTCTATTAGCCGGGAAAGACCTAGGCAAGATCTACGAATCCGGACTGATCTTCAAGAAGCAAAGCCTGCTTTTTCGGGATATTTCCCTGGAGATTGAGGAGGGCAAGACACTGGGCCTGATGGGACCTTCGGGTACCGGCAAGACCACTCTGGGCTTGATCATGGCTGGGCTGGAGAGGCCGACATCTGGACATGTGTGCCATCGGGGGAAAGATATAGAGGATCTTAAGGGAAAGGAGCTTATTGCTTTTAGAAGGCAGGTGCAGATGGTCTTCCAGGATCCACAGGGGTCACTGAATCCAAGAAAGAGTATTGAGCGGTCAATCCATGAGGTTTTAAACCTTCTTAGCATTCCCAGACGAGAATGGCAGGAAAGGACCAAAGATGCTTTGGAAAAGGTGGGCCTGTCAGAAGAGCTGCTATGCCGCTATCCCGGCCAGATCTCCGGAGGGCAGTGCCAGCGAGTGGCACTTGGCCGTGTATTGCTCTTGCGCCCGAAGGTCATGATCCTTGATGAGCCCACCTCTGCCCTGGATATCTCCGTGCAGGCTCAGATCCTCAATTTACTCAAGGATCTGCAGAGAGATATGGGTCTGGGATATCTTCTCATCTCCCATCAGCCGGAGGTAATCGGGTTTATGGCTCATGAAAAGATGATTTTAAAAGACGGAATTAGCTATTCGAAGTAATAGCCCGGTTATTTTAAGAGCGGAGCTCGGTCCTCTATGAGCCTTTTGGACAGGCATATCTCCAGCCAAGGACGTAGTGTGCTGAATTTCCATGGAGCATGCCTGCATTTTAGACTTGGAGTGTTAGGACCGAATCCGCATTTCAAACTTATTAATTCATATTATATATTGTTTTCGTATTACTTAAAATTATTTTGCCGAGTGGTAAACTTATATCTAAAAGCACAGATAAGGAAATATAAATTATTTTTATTGTTTTAAATGTGCTTATTTATGTAAGCAATCGGCCAATGGTGGCCATAGTTCTCCTA
>DAWB01000210.1 GCA_002505805.1 Methanosaeta sp. UBA80
GTCCACCAGCCGGGCGATGCGCTTCTCGCCTTTGGACTTGCGAAGATACAGCCGGAATGTAGCGGTATGCCCCAGCACGTGCCCTCCCACCGGCTTGGTGGGGTCTCCGAAGAATGTGTCCGGCTTGGCCATGACCTGATTGGTGACCAGTNNTTTGTTCAGCTTCTGCTGGCGATCCGCTAATGTGCCCCGCCCTACATACTCTGCCCGGAAGTGAGCTGTCACTGAGTCCACAATGAGCAGGCGCACCGGCCGCTCCGAGCTGCGGGACTTTTCCGCCAGGTCCATGGCGCTCTCCGCCAGGAGGATCTGGTGGTTGGAGTTGAAGGCCCTGGCCACGCTGATGTTCCGGAGGAACTCGTCGGGATCCCATTCACTGCCATCCGGAGCGGGCGGCAGCCCCCGAACCATCTGAGCGATCCTCTCCGGCCGGAAGGTGTTCTCCGTGTCTATGATAACCGCCGAGCCGCCGAGACCCCCCATCTCCACGGGAAGCTGCACATTGACCGCCAGCTGATGGGCCACCTGGGTCTTGCCCGATCCGAACTCGCCATACAGCTCCACAATGGACTGGGTCTCCATCCCCCCGCCCATGAGTTCATTGAAGCTCTTGCTGCCGGTGGTGATCTTGCCCACCTGCTTTCTCCTCTCCAGGATCAGGTCCCCTGTCTCAAAGCCGCCCACATCGGCTGCCTGCCTCGCTCCGGCTATGATCTTGGCCGCAGTGGCCTCTCCCACCTCTGCCGCCGTCACCAGCTCCCCCGGAGAAGCTACCGCTATGGCCTCTACCGTTCCAAAACCAGCCTCACGCAGCTTTTCCGCCGTGGCTGGGCCCACGCCCGGCAGATCCTCCAGCAATATCGTAGCCATCAATCCCCGTCCTTTTCCTTTTATCTTTAACCATTCTATCCAGGCGGGGCGAAAGTGATCCGGGTACGCCAGCCGCAGGACAGCTCAAGCTCATCATTCCAGCCGCTCTTTGCCTGAGCGTCTATGATCTCTGCCCTCCATCCCAGATCCAGGCCCTGGATCAGATCCACATGATCTCCCCACAGCGCCACCCTGATCCGGCCCGTATCATCGGAGATGTAGATATTGGCCACCCGGCCCGGTTTGCCGTCGTCCCTCTGAAACTCCCTCACCTCGCCGAGGCCGGTCACAAATCCGGCCACGCTGCAGATAATCCCGGGCTCCAGATCCTGGATGGGAGTGATGCTCTCCAGGAAGACAACCTTCTTGCTGCTCTTTTTAAGGGCGCTCTGTCTTCCTGCCGAGAGCTCTAAAGAGCCATACCTCTCCCGGCAGGAGCAGCCCATAACCTCAAGGCTCTCCCCATTCTCCAGGGGCATGGCTGCCTGATCGTCCCAGAGGGTGAGCCTGATCTTGCCGGTCTCATCTCCCAGGACAACCGTCCTGACCCGGCCCGCCCTGCCGTCCTTTCTCAGAAATTCCCTGACCTCCCCAGGATCAACCACCATTCCCAGGAGGCTGACATCGCCCATATCCGCCTTTAGCTCTGCGATCTTATAGGCCTCCCGGCGGGGCCTGATGTCCAGGTCCACCTCTTCTAAGCCTCCCCCCCGGCTCAAAGAGACCTCAGTTCCGGCATAGCCCTCCCTGGCCAGGCCTCTAACCTTGAGACACTGGTCCATCTTCAGCTCGCCGGATCGGACCAGCTCCACATTCTCGTCCCAAAGAGCCAGGCGCACCGATCCGGTCTCATCGGCCAGGGTCATATTGACCACCCGGCCCATAGAGCCGTCCGAGCGGGAGAACTCTCTGATCTCAGATATGGAAATAACCCGGCCGGCAAAAGAGACATTTCCCATCTCCGGCCTGATGCTTCCGATCTTGGTCAGAATCTCGCTGCTGCCCAGATCCCGGGCCACCAGCATGGCTGCCGTCCGGCCGTCGCACAGGCCGGCCATGAGGGCAACCTTCTCCTCCACTTTATCCTGAAATTCCTGCTCCGAGATCTGATCTGCTACCTGGCGGTAGACCTCGAGAATCTGCTCATCCATTGCCCATCATCCGCCGGCTATAGAGAGCTCCTCCAGGCGCTTGAGGTAAGGCGCATTGCAGGATGAGAGAAAGATACTGCATACCTCCTCCGGACTGCCGTCGGCCACAATGGCCCCGTTCTCAAAGTAGATGGCTCTGTGGGAGACCTCTTTCACAAAATCGACGTGGTGGCTGACCAGAAGTATGGTGGTCCCCAGCTCCGAATTGATCCTCTTTATGGCATTGGAGACCTCACGCAATGTAATGGGATCTATGTCTCCAAAGGGCTCATCCAGGATCAGCACCCTTGGTCTGGCGGCGAGCAGTATCGCCAGGGATGCCCTGACCTTCTCCCCACCGGAGAGCTGTTCGGGCAGCTTCCACATGACCTCCGGATCCAGGGAGAGCAGCTGGAAGATCGGGCGGGCGAACTTCTCTGCCTCGGTGGATGGAAAGCGGGGGAAGAGATCCTTGAAGATCTCCCTGGTCAGCCCCAGTGCCTCCAATGCTGCCTTGGCATCTTCCTCGGACATATCGGTCATGGCGTATATAACATCCAGGACCTTGTCGCTTATGCCCATCTCCTCTGCCACTGCCCTGGCGTTCTCAATGACATCGGTGCCCTTGACCCCCAGTTGATAGGCGATCTGCTCAATGATCATCTCTCCGGCATAAAGGGCGAACTCCTGGTACATGATGCCCAGGCCCTGACGCACCTCCATCCTCTCCGGGGAATAGGCCATCATGTCCACCCAGTTCTGGCCGTGGCGATATAAGACGCTGCCCTCGTCGGGCATCCTCACTCCCTGCATGATCTTGAGGAGGGTGGTCTTGCCTCCGCCGCTATTGCCGATGATAGAGGTGATCTCTCCCTCATTGATGTCAAAATTGAGGTCTTTCATGGCCAAGACCTCCAGGACCTCGCCCGTGCTCACCAGGCAGTTTCTCTTGTACAGGCCTCTCACCTTGATGAGGGGATGGATATCGGATCTGGCTGCCAGAGGAATGGCCTCGCCCATGCCGGCCAGGAAGCGCTTCAATATCGGGGCAGGCTTGCCATCCGCCACAATCTCCCCGCCATCCATCCATACCAGCCTGTCCGCCAGATAGGCATGAACCTCCGGCAGATGAGAGACGACGATTATGGGCAGATTCAACTCCCGATTGGCATTCTTTATGGCATCCAAAACCTCTTGTTTGGTGGCGGGACAGGCCATGGTAGCGGGCTCGTCCAGGAGCAGGATCTTGGGCTTCTTGGCCAGCTGCCTGGCTATGAGCAGCCTCTGCTTCTCACCACCGGAAAGGACGGTGGCCAGATGGTTGGCCTTCTTCTCCAGGCCCACCAGACGCAGATAGTACAGGGCCTCCTGGTAAAGCTGATCGTAATTGTGATTCTCGGGAATGGGCAGAACCTCGTAGCCGGTCTCCCGGGAATAGATCCTCCTCACTACATTTTTCAGAGCGCTCTCTGTCCAGAGGGCAAAGTCCCTTTGCAGATGGATGGCTGTTATCGCCATTTGCTTTCTTTTTGTCTCATCATCCGATTCAGGGGTGACGATAAGGCCGTCCAGGAGGATCCTGCCCCGCTCAAAGCTGNNGGATCTTCATAAGGGTGCTCTTGCCCCCTCCGCTTTTTCCCACCAGCCCCAGTATCTCTCCCGGCTTGAGGGTGAAGCTGATGTTCTTTAAAGCCTCAATCTCCCTGTCCTTGAGACGGTAGGTCTTGGATAGATTCTCAACCTGCAACATTGCTATAACACCTATCTCACTTTGGTTCCAGTCTCCACTGCTTCTCCCGGCCTGAGAAGCACCGCTCTGCCCGCCTGATCGGCAGCCAGCAGCATACCCTGTGACTCTATGCCAAAGAGCTTGGCCGGCTTTAAATTGACCAGGACCACCACCTGGGCTCCCAACAATTCTTTCGCGGGATAGGCCTCTGCTATGCCCGCCACCACCTGACGCATCTCTCCGCCTATGTCCACCTGCATCCGGAGCAGCTTCTTGGATCCCTTGATCGCTTCTGCCTCTTTGATCTGGCCGATCCTTATGTCCAGAGCGGAGAACTCCTCAAAGGGGATCTCCTTCTTCTTTTCTGCCACCTTCTGCTTGCCTTTGCCTTCCGCCTCGGCCATCCGGGCGGAGAATATGCCCTCCAGCTCCTTTACGGATGCCTCTTCCAGGCGGGAGAAGAGTATCTCGGGCTGGCCCAGGGCCCGGCCCTCTTTTAGAGGCTCTGAGGCATGGGAGAATCGGCTCTCCGATGCGTCTCCATCCAGGCCCATCTGCCTCCAGGCGTTCTGCATCTTGGCGGGCATTATAGGCTCCATAAATATGATCAGAGCTTTTGCCAGCTGCAGGCAGGTGCGAAGTACGGATGCCGCTTTATCCCTATCGGTTTTAACCAGCTTCCAGGGCTCGTGATTCTGGAAGTAGATGTTGCCATAGTCGGCCAGGGCCATGACCGCATCAGAGGCCTTCTTGAACTCATACTCCTCCAATGCTGCTGTGACCGCCTGCCCGGTCTCATCAATCTTGGCCATGACCTCGGGGTCTATCTCGGCGCAGGGCACTGTGCCCTGAAAGTTCTTGGCGGTAAAGGTCAGTGCCCGGTTGATGAAGTTGCCCAGAGCCCCCACAAGCTCGGTGTTGACTTTGTCTGTAAAGATCCTCCAGGAGAAGTTGACCTCCTTGTTGTGAGCGGTGTAGCTGGCCAGATAATAGCGCAACAAATCGGGATGAAGGCCGCGATCCAGGTAGTCATCCTTGACCCAGATCACATTTCCTCTGGATTTGGAGAACTTCTTGTCATC
>DAWB01000193.1:0-382 GCA_002505805.1 Methanosaeta sp. UBA80
TTAGATATTTGACGAGACACTAGCTTGCAGTGCGCGGCAGCTGTCTGGATTGCGGCTTGCAGGTAGTCGCGCGTGGCCATGTGCATTACGGCATCGTGGATGAAAACGGCGTCGAACTGGCGGCTTAGCCTTGCTTTGCGCATGTCGCCTTGCACGTGCTCGCAGTCCGGGTTGAGGGCGCGGCTTACCTCCAACATGGCGGGCGAGAGATCGAGCAGCGTCATCTGAAAATGCCGCTTCATGAAGCTGGCGTTGTTGCCGCCGCCGCTGCCGAGTTCAAGCACAGTGCGCGGATTGCAGGCGCGTTGAAGAATCTCGGTGTAGAAGCCCGCTTCTTCTTCATAGTCGGCGGGCGCGGAGATCAGCGGCCACCAGCCGGCGA
>DAWB01000193.1:403-3011 GCA_002505805.1 Methanosaeta sp. UBA80
GTCAAGCCAGCTTCCGGGATATGATGCAGGTTCATGAGATTTGAGAGACTATGGACTTGAGTTCGTCATTTGCCAAACAGAGCGCGGAAAGATAGACCTAGCCGGTAGACTGCTTAATGTGATTGGGAGATTTCCGAATTGAGAGCGTCTTCCGCCCCCGCTTTAAGAGAATCGACCCCTCTTTCTTTTTCATTTATAAATGAATTGAGTTTGAATATGGGAATTATTGGAACTCCTTCAAATATTAATATTTCTTCTTCTATAAATGTTACTATGATAGGCATAGCTGCCTCGTTGGTCAGGACTTTATAAAATTCCGATCTTTCCTCGTGCTTTTGAGCCGCAGCTTTCAATGCGGATAATCGATAGCGATTGCCCGCCCACTTTTTGCACTCGACTAAGATTGTCTTGTTGCCTCTCTTAGCTATGACGTCATACTGCCTTCGTTTCTTTTTGAGTGTCTTTACCTTTCTCACCTCGACCAGGAAATCGTTCTCGCGGAAGATAAAAGCGGCCAACTCCTCGAAGTGCTGCCAGGCCATATCTTTTGAAATCTTCTGTAGATCCTTATGATCTTTGATATCTTCGAAATTCATCCGCAGGAAAGATTATTTCGGAGACAAAAAGATTATCCATCCTCGAATGAAGTTGCCAGTCTTCGTGCAGAAACCTTTGTACTCTATGCAAGCCAATTTGCGTGCCGCCTCAGGATGTGATAATAGTGCTAAGCAAGGATATGCTGCTGATTGAGCACAAATCCAAAGATACTCATCTTCAGGATCAGTTCACCCTGGGAGAATTCCAATCTGGCATGAATGTGCCTCACTTAAATTGAAAGAAATCTGTTCGGCGCCAGGCTGGTTGCAAGCATTACCATATTGATTTCACGGTGTTCTATCCAAGTGCTTGCCTGCCTATTCTTGTTATCCATCCAGAACATCTCTATGGTTTCTCCAAGTGGCATATATTCCCTGAGGCCTTCTACTATTTGCGGCAAAGAACTCATCTGGCAAAATACGTTTGGATTTTCCTCGATGATAGCAAGCATTCTTTCGACTGCAGAGAGTCCAATAGATAGACCTAATTCGCGGAAGGCTAATCTGTACTCAGCTGGATATTCCAGAGAACCACTAATTTTGAAGGATTCAATTCCCATGGAGGCTGCATGCACTACGGTCTCTAATAAACTTGGATCCCTTATCTGTCCCTTTGCAATCAGTTGGGCGATTCTACAGGCATCANNAGGATCATTCGTAGGCAATTGGATTCCCTGACAGATTCTGGCCATATCTACAATCTCATGCCCGAGAGCGGGATATGATGATCCATCCAGATAGTTAGCTGCAGCTGCCTGAAGCTCACAGTAGGTAACGAAACCGTCGAGAGGATCGTGCTGACCCATTGATGGAACAAGCGGATAGGATAGATCGATGCTCATCTTCCAATGCATCCTCTTCCGGTCACCATATGATGGCGCAAAAGTGAATTTGGCATAGGCAGTCTTTGCCAGTTCTATCGCCCACCGGATATAGGCTGGATCTCCGGTGTCCTGGCTCACGCAATTGAGAGCATGCATCCATTTGGTCAGGTAATGGTAATATTGCCCATCTTGATCCCATTCCAGACGCTCATCAGACGGCTCATTTGGCTTGCGCTCATTCAGTTGCTTTCCAATGCGAAGACCACCTACTGTTGGATGCTCTTCACCTTGCTGCGCATCGAGGCCACTGATCCAGCCCTGTCTTGGATCGTCACCCCGGTGTTTGCCGAGGACGTGATGTACCTGATCAACGAGCTGCAAGGCAAGATCCAGATGGGCTTTGTTATTGGTCTGGCTGTAGAATTCAAGATAGTTGCAGACTGCGAACGCATCCATCCAGAGGTAGCGTCGGGGATGAGCCCTGGCTGGCGACAATCCTGTCAAGCGGGCAAACTCCAGCATGATTTCTCGAGCAAGCTCGGTTGTCGCAGTATTGCTCATCGATCTCCTCACCTAAAATTTTAATATTTTCAGAGATAAATCGGCACTTCCCATTTACTCTGGCTTTCTTTAGGAGCATTCTTCTTTGACCATGCAGGGTAGATGAGAATATTGCCATGCTCGTCTTCCTCTTGAATGGTCTGCTCTTTTTCATCGTCGCTCATCGGATTAACCTCAAGGACGGGAATGATGCTTGAATGATACCTGCAGAGTACAGGTTATGGAAATTGGAGAATTTAAGCATGGCCATCATGCGGAAATTCCTTCCCTCCGCATCTCATCAACGGTCTGTGGATTAGCATATGAAGGGGATCAATTTGATCGCTATGGATCAATTGATAGCCGCGATCGACTGGCATGAATGGGGATGGGACCAGCATCAATGTCTGCGTGACACTGGATGACGCATCCGGAATGGTGCTGGGTGGAGGGGGAATTTTTTGAGATTAATACCGAGAACAGCAAGCTTGTAATCGATCATATGGTTGGGAGGCATTGTTGGCTTTGTCCAATGAAGGAGCTGATAATGGATCACGTAAGCGAGTTTGTAGCCCATAGAATTCGTGAAGACGGTGGTTAGAGCAGCGAATTTAAAGATCACTTGGAATATATCCGACATTCCGGAGT
>DAWB01000163.1:0-220 GCA_002505805.1 Methanosaeta sp. UBA80
AGAAGGGAGGCGAATGCTATTCTCCTTTTCCTTCCGGCAAAAGACTGGCCGCTCTCGGGAATTATCATACTCATGAGATCATCTTCACGAGGCTTAAATTTTGGGATTCGGCCCCAATACGAGCAGCATTTTGCAGTGCAGAAAACACGATAGCGTGCCATATCTACTGCAATTTCACATTGACCCTGTATCCAGGTTCTACTCTACTCTTCCAATGATA
>DAWB01000163.1:275-2739 GCA_002505805.1 Methanosaeta sp. UBA80
GCGGGGGCGACCAACTTTTTCGCCCAAGACTGGTTCATGCCCGATATCCTTATACTCTCTAATGATCTGCTGGACTCTTCTTTGTGAGAACTTGACATCTCGCGCAATCTCTTCTGTGGCTACCCCATTGCGGTTATGACGAAGGATATAGCGAACTTCGTCTTGTTTGATTTCATATCCTGGACTATGCGTCCTAGCTTAGATGGGAGGCGAAATAATTTCGGGACTCTACAGTCCCATCTCTTCTATCTATCTTCCATCCAAATGGCTTTCGCGTGAACCTTGGTCGGGAGAAGAGCGGGAGAAGCTACCCTGTATGGCCTTGCATAGGGATTAGAGGGATAGGTTGCTGCCGGTCCATTATCTTGAAGGCTGGTGCGCTCCTGAGATCTTCTCATGAGATCCCCCGGCGTGAGGCAGAAGGCAGGAAGAGAAATGAAATACTTGCAGGTACAGAGGCAGGATGATACTATGAGCACGCAAAAGAAGAAGAAGAAGAACGATCCTGAATCTGTGAGGAGGAGGCTGCAGAATAGCCTTCCCTGGGCTCTCTCTCGCTGGTTTTCCAGGGTCATCCTGGGCAAGGATCTCTCAAAAAAGAAGTAGGGACTCTTCCCGTGGCGTAGTGATTGAAAAATCAGACCGCAAGATCTGGCTTCACAACGGCCATGGCCATATAGCTTGCAGCATATGGGTTTCGGCCTTGACCTATGCCAGACCGAAAGGATTAAAGCTGCTGGTGGTCCGACTATTATGGGGTGTGGTTCAGATGGATAAAAAGAAGTTTCTGATATGGATGACCTTAGGCGCATCCGTTATGGCTCTGGCTATCTTCAGGAAGATGATGAGGTATCCGGGCGATGAGTACGACCGGGGGAAGGAGCGTCCGTACCGTCCGGCTCCTTAGGTACTTTTCTTTTTGAAGCCAACAAGCTGAAAATTGAAGAAGAATACATGGAAAGCAGATTGAAGCTGTTGGTTATCAGCAATTCTTCTTTGCCACAATGATGATGGAGTAGGAGCCATCAACATCTTCAACGGTTGGATAAGCAGCAACATAGGAGAGCCATCGCATCATCTCGGGCCTGTGCATTAGCGGCTCATCGGAGAGCCTGCCATTCAGCCGCCGGGCATTGCACAGCTGCTGCTCTCTTCTGAATAGCGCTCTGGACCAGGACTGGCCCAGCCTATAAACCACTTCCATATCATTCTCCCGCACCAGCCGGGACAAGGAACTGAAATTAAACCAGTGCTTATGAGACTTGTTCCTGGGAAGACCTGAGCCGTCTGCCGATTCAGATAATACATTAGGAACAGAGGCGATGAAAAAGCCCCCAGGCTGCAGGATCCTGTTGAACTGAGACAAAGCCATTTTTGGATCCAGCAGATGCTCCAGGGTCTCAAAGCTGATAACCGCTGCCGCACTTGCCTCAGCAATATCCGGATACAGCTCTTCTTCATTTAGATCCTTATAGAGAAAAGTGAGGTTATCCTTCTCGAAGCTCCCTTTAGCCCACTCTATGAGAGATCGATCTCCATCCACCCCTATCACCCTCCCGGCTACGGCCGCCAGCTCTGCCGCTCCATAGCCTCTGCCACAGGATATATCCGCAACCAGGTCCGGTCGGTGCGGTCTTAGAAAATCGGCGGCAAAGAGATAGCGTCCCAGGTATTCCGCTTTTCTCCAGATGTTGCTGTCACTGGCATCGAATGGATCTATCTGGGCTTGACCGCTTCCGCTGTATGCCGAGTAGGAAGACATCTCAGAGCATTCCTAGAACTGTCTTGATCGATATACCTTGCTATTCTGGATTCAAGTGCTGCCATATAAACTGGCTCAAAAGCAAGGCTAATGGCATTTGCCTGCAGCCATGGTCATAAGCAGAGGCTCAGATTCATGGAGAGGGTGCTTGCAGCTGTTCTTTTCATTCATAGCGGTAGTGGGATTCAGACTGTTGAGTGAAACGGCGACGGCGCGCCCCGCTGCATGCAGACGGGGCATCCAAGGCGCCGNNCGCCGCATGAAAGCGGAATCAGGTAATTCTTATCTAAACCTAAGTTGAATTCACATGCCCTTCCTCGATGCCAAGCATCGGATTATTAAGATAAAAATGAAAAGGTTTTTATACTAGTTCACGAGTAGTTGATCCGACCTGTATGTTTGAGTCAGAATATATAGAAATTACAAAAAATTTTTTAAAGAAATTAATTAGTTATAATTACAATTTAGGTCCAATCGTCCCACTTATTTTATTATTTATTTTTTATCTTTTTTATTATCAAGCTTCGTCCTATCTTGTACCGTTCTCAAGTGATACATGGGAGAAACAAGATCTTATTTATGGAAGTGATACAGTAACTGGCTTTAATCTCATGAAGCAATTTACATTTCCCGAGTTGAGACATTTCTTATTTTCAGCGTTAACAAGCCCTGTGGTAAATACTGTAGAGTCCCGAAACTCTT
>DAWB01000180.1 GCA_002505805.1 Methanosaeta sp. UBA80
GGCCGCGCGCAGTTTGATTTTTATTGACGGAATTCGTACCAAGCAATATTCATCCAAAAGAGAATTGAAAACCTTAGCAGCTAAATATGCTGAGAAACATAAAATGAATTGGAATGAGATCGAGTATCTTCTTATAGAGGTTGATCGGCTAAAGTCATCCGGAAATCTATCCGATATGGAAATTCTTAATGCCGCCTTCAAAAAGATAAAACTGAATGCGGCCAATCCAATCTAAATTTATGAGATCCTAGACGTTCATACCCGGCTGGCAAACCACCACCTGACCATCGAGGATGCACTATTTCTTGCCTGATCGGGGTAGTGAGAAGTCAGTTGTCTTTTTGGGATCCAATACCCAGAGCCCTTTACCTGCAAATAATCCCCCGGTATTCCATGCTGCCAAAAAAAAACCAACGCCATCAACAAGGATCTACTCTGCTTATCCCAAGAAAAAGCGAAAAAGCAAATAACGGATGGGCTCTGGCTGCCATTGCAGATGCCCTTTATTTGATTTTTTCCTTTGTCTCCCTCAGCCTTTCCGCCACCGCCTCGGCATGTCCCTTCACCGAGACCTTCTTCCAGGCATGAGCCACCTTCCCCTGAGGATCGATGAGAAAAGTGGATCGGACCACGCCGTAGCTCTCTTTGCCGTACATCTTCTTGAGAGCCCAGGCCCCATAGGCCTCAGTCACCTTATGGTCGGCATCGCTAGCCAGCTTTATCCCCAGTCCATGCTTCTCAGCGAATTTTTTGTGGCTGGCCGGCGGGTCCCGGCTGATCCCCAGCACCTCTGCTCCCAAGCTGTTCAATGTGGGCAGGGCCAGGGTGAAGTCCACCGCCTCCCTGGTGCAGCCACTGGTATTGTCCTTGGGATAAAAGTAGAGTACCAGCCATTTTCCCTTAAAGTCATCAAGACATACCTCCCGCTCATCCATGCCCGGCAGACAGAACTGCGGCGCAGCATCTCCAATATCGACCATAACACTCCACCTCGATTCTGATCATCTTGGTAATGATCGGCTGAAATTAAAAGTCTATGGGATCATCGACTTGGCAGCCTCAATTATTGGCTAAAGGACATTATATATACTGCAAAGTTGGTGATATACCAAGAAAGTGGTTTAATCATCAGGAGATCATTGGATTTATGAGTGGAAGCCTGGATCTGGACGAGGTGGATAGAGCCATCCTAAGCAGCTTGAGGGAGAACGCCCGCATCAGCCTGCAGGAGATATCCAGGCGGTCCGGCGTCTCTGATGCTACCATTCAGTTCCGGCTGCGAAGATTGAAGTCCAATGGAGTAATCGAGCGCTTCACCATTGCCACCAGCCCGGCGGCCACAGGATATGCCGTGACCGCCATCATACTGGTGCAGACCGATGGCGACAGACACGACCGGACTGTGTCTGAACTGGTGAAAGTTCCCCAGATCACCGAGGTCTACGGAGTACTGGGAGAATATGACCTCTTCCTCAAGGTCTGGTGCAGGAGCCTGGATGAGCTCAAAGTAATCATTAACGATAACATCAGGTCATTGCAGGGGATTGAAGACCTGCATGAGATAATAGTGATGGAGAGGGCAAAAGAGGAGATGCCCCCGGTTTAGGCAGGGTGAAAGTGTGGCGGGATCCTGGAATTTAAAAGATAGGGCTAAAGCTTTCAGCTTTCTGAAGAATGGTGATAGCAGTCCCGATATCAGCGATCTGGCTGAGCCCCCCCTGCCCCTGCCCGATCTGAAGAACCTGGAAAAGCCCAAGATCACGGTCATCGATTACAGCGACCTGAGTTACCATGAGGCCGAGGCAAAGGATGTGACGGAATGCTTCCGATTTAAAGACCAGCCCACGGTGACCTGGATCAATATCGACGGCCTGCATCAGATGGATGTATTGGAGAACCTGGGCGCTTGCTACGGAATTCATCCCCTGGTATTGGAGGACATTCTGACCGATCAGCGTCCTAAGATCGAGGATTATGACGATTACATATTCATAGTGCTTAAGATGCTCTACTATGAGGAGAGCGAAAAGAGCCCCGAGGACGATGAAGAGGGCGACGATCTTGGCGAGTCCTCCTTGGATATGGACCAGGTTAGCATAATCCTCGGCCCGAATTTCATTATATCGTTTAAAGAGAAAGAGGTGGACGTATTCAATCCCCTGCGGGATAGGCTGCGCACAGCCAAAGGCAGGGTCCGAAAGCAAGGGGCGGACTATCTGGCTTATTCCATGATCGATGCCATCGTGGACCACTATTTCGTGATCATGGAGAAGCTTGGCGAGCGCTTCGAGGACCTGGAGGATGCCGTCGTGTCTGATCCCGAGCCGGGAATACTTCCTACCATCTACAACTTGAAGAGGGATATGCTCTTTTTAAGAAAATCGGTCTGGCCGCTGCGGGAGGCCATAAGCAAGATGCAGAGAACCGACTCCCATCTGGTCACCGAGGCCACCAAGATCTATCTGCGCGATGTCTACGACCACACCATCCAGGTGATCGAGAACGTGGAGACCTTTCGGGATATGTCTTCCTCCCTTCTGGAGATATACCTCTCCAGCCTGAGCAACAAACTCAATGAGGTGATCAAGCTTCTAACCATCATCTCCACCATCTTCATTCCCCTCACCTTCCTGGCCGGGGTCTACGGCATGAACTTCAGATTCATGCCCGAGCTCGAGTCTCCCTGGGGCTATCCGGCGGTGTTGATATTCATGCTCTTAGTGGTGGTGGTGATGCTGGCCTATTTCCGCAAGAAAGATTGGATTTAAAAGAGCCGACAGGAGCCTCTCCTTAGGGTCTATCTCATCAATCATAATACCCTTTGCGAGCCCTCTTGCCATCACCGGCCTCTCAAGAACCCGGTGCCGCCATTCCCTCAATCCACGGTTTTAAAACGGGTTTAATGTCGCAATGAATATGACCCAGGCCGGTTTAATCACCTTCCCGGTGAAGCTATTATGGAGCTAGGTAAGAAGGCCAAGCCCATCTCCCCGGAGGAGATGGCGGCGGTGCATCATGCTCTGGAGAGCCCCATCCGCAGGAATATGCTCATACTCATGAACCAGGGGATCCTGACTGTGCCCGAGGTGGCCAGGGCCGCAGGGGATAAGATGCTGGAGTATCAACTGCACCGGCTGGAGCTGGCGGGACTGATCGAGCTGGAGGGAGAGAGGATCATTCTCACCGAGGCGGGAGTGGCCTATGGCCAGCTGGTGAAAAAGGAGAAGGAGTTGGGCGGAGCGGACAAGATTTAGACTATAATGGCATAATTGAATTCTTGAATTCTTTTTGCGGCAGAATTGGCCCTGATATCTTATTAAGACGGCAGCAATCAAAAAGGCTTTAATTCTATCCGGGCGAGTAATGCATCATGAATTTCAGCCGCCGGTTTGATGTGGCAGCAGCAATTTTTGTCTTCCTGGTCTTCCTTCTCACCGTCTATCTGACCAAGGATTTCCTCAATACCATTCTTTTAAGCGTAGTCCTGGTATTTCTGCTCCGGCCACTTTATGCCGTATTCTTCCGGCTGACCCATAGGAGACAGATCTCTTCATTTTTCTCCATACTGATAGTCTTCATTCTCATCTTGGGCTTTCTGGTTGGAATCACCACTGTGCTCCTGGTAGAGATGGTCAATCTGGAGAGATCGGGAGTTGTATCCGGGTCCCAGATCACCGCTCTGATTCAGGAGATGGAGTTATGGGCCAAAAGCTCCATTCCCGCCTGGATTTATAATTCCATAATTGAGATCGTATTAAGATATGTGGAGGAGATAAGCGATATCCCCATTGCCATAGCCAAATGGCTCTTGCCCGTCTTGGAGAAGGGTCTTGCCGCCTTTGCCTCCAATCTGCCCGTTCTCTTCGCCCAGCTGGTCGTGGCTGTATTCTTCACCTACTACATCCTCATGGACGGCAGGGATTTTGTCGGCAAAGCCATGGATCTGGTGCCGGAGGAGAAAAAGGAGATTGTCCGGGTATTTCTGCATGAGCTGAATATGATCTATGACACCCTCTTCTCCGTCTACTTCACCACATCAATGCTCAGCGGGGTCATGGCCGCCATATGCTTTTCTCTGCTGGGGGTGCCTTATCCCTTTTTGATGGGAGGGATCGTGGCGGTCTTCACCCTCCTGCCCATGCTGGGGCCGCCCTTTGTATTCGTTCCCATGGCGCTATATTATATGCTGCAGGGGGATTTAATCCGTTTCCTGATACTGCTGGTCTTCGGGGTAGTGGTGCTTATGGTAGTGCCGGAGAACATAATCCGCCCCCATCTGGCCATGAAGACCTCCCGCATCCATCCCACTCTCACTTTGCTGGCATATACCGCGCCTGTGTTCGTAGTGGGAGTTATGGGAGTGATCATAGGCCCCGCCCTCTATGGCTTCCTCTTGGCTGTCTACCGGACGGTGGTCATTGTGGGAAAGGATGGGCCACAGGATGCTGAAAGACATGTCCAGGATCAGAGTCAATCGTTCGGCAAGGAGTGATGGGGCCGTTTAGCTCTTGTGGCTCTTATGGCAGCAAAGCAAGTAGCTCTAAGTTGAGCTTTATTAATACAGCAGTGCAGCCTAATTCATTGTCCCCCAGGGCAGAATTGATCCCGATGCTAGGGATCTCCAGGATCGTGCGTCTTAAATCGTCCTCCTCCGCCATTCTATAGGCATATGTGCCCACCAAAAAGGCAATCAACAGTTAAAAGAAGATCTAAAGTAAAAATTTTTATGTTAGCCGGATCAAGCATTTAGCTGCTTAATTCAAACAACGATAGCTATTTCGTCGGTAATGATCTATAGGAAGATTAGAGGTGTGAAAGACATGAAGATTTCCAGCATAGTGGCTATGATGGTCGTATTGTCGATAACTTGCCTCATGAATGTAGGGATAGCAGTTCCAACAAGCGTGACTATAAAGGAGTCTCCTGATGTTAGCCTTTCTGGTAATGGCCAAAGTGCGGAGCTTGTCACACTGACTCGAGGGCTTACGATATTTAATATGACATACGACGGATCGGAATTAGATGTTGATCTTCTAGACTCAAAGGGAAATCGTGAAGCTAGTCTTGTATTTATGCTTGATCCATTTGCAGGATCGCTATCAAAAGTAGTAGGCATCGAAGAAGCCGGTCTATATGCACTTGATATAGTCACTGACGGAAATTGGACTATAGATTTAGTTCAACCTGATGAAACCGTTGGTCTATAATCTCGATATACTGAATCTCGCCAAGTCAGAATTTGGCTTGCCAAACGGTTACCATGTTCGGAAGCGGAGCATTACATATCCCCCGAATATCAGGTCCAGGCCAGTCGCCATCTCATTATCTGCTTATAGACAAAAGCCAGAGCCAATCCCGCCAGGAAGCCTCCCACATGGGCCCAGTAGGCTACTCCTCCCGACTCGGAGCTCGATCCCAGGGACATGGCTCCCCCGAAGATCTGAAGGATGAACCAGAGGGTGATAAAGAACAGGGCCGGTATCCTGGCGATGCGGCTGAAAGGCGGCAGAAAGAAGAGAATGCGAACTGTGCCCGTGGGCAGAAGCAGGAGGTAGCCCGCCAGCACTCCGGCTATGGCCCCGCTGGCTCCTACATTGGGGATCATGGAGGTGGGATCGGCAGCAATCTGGGCCACAGAAGCCGCCAGGCCGCAGAGCAGATAAAAGAAAATATAGAGGACCGGTCCCATCAGGTCCTCCACATTGTCTCCGAATACCACCAGATAGATCATATTGGATGCTATATGCAAGAGGCCGCCGTGCACGAACATGGCGGTGAAGAAGGTGAGATAAAACGGCAGTACCACGCTCTGGCCTTCGGTTACGAGGCCTGGCACCAGGGCCACCGCCTGAATCATGGCATTCAAGCCTTCCTCACCCTCGGTTAAAAGAATAAACGCCTGGTAGAGAAAGACCAGTATGTTTATGGCCACTATTAACGCTGTCACTGCCGGAAAAGTCCGACGGGGTATGATCTCCTCTGTGCCCACGGGCGCGAACATCTCTTAAGCCCTCCAACATTCTTGTCTTCTATCGGCTTAATAGATAAAAACCGGGTATCTTATGGCCGTCAGCCCTCTCAGAGTCATACTGCCCTCATCAGGCTGAGGGGAAGCCTGGGCAGCAGCCAGAGCATGAAATCCCTGTAGGACATCCGACCCGCCCCAACCTCAAGATACCTCTCCAGGACCTTCTCTTCCCGGGCTAGAGTCCTCAGAAATATCCCGGGGTGGCTGTGCATAATCCTGGAGAAGAAGAGGGCGTAGCGAAGATCCCTGCCCAATTTCTTTTCTATCCTGCTCTCATAAGACCGGGCGAGAATAGCCGCCGGCATATCGCCGACCATCTCTCCGGCCATCCTGCCCGAGGCCAGAGCATAATAGATCCCCTCGCCGGTAAATGGGTCTACAAATCCGGCGGCATCTCCGGCCAGGAGCACCCTGCCCCTAGCAACTCTTCTTCGGTTTCCCCCCTGAGGTATGAGATGGCCGGACAGCCTCGCCTCTTCGGAAAAGCCGTTGTCCCTCAAAAAGCGGCGCATGGCCTGGCGGGGATGAGGCAGAGAGGAGGAGAGGCCTCCTATTCCCACCGAGTAGTATCCCCGGTGAGGAAATATCCAGCCGTAGCCTCCTTCCGCCACCCCGAAGTAGATGTCGAGAGAGCTTCCCAGCCTCTCAACGATCCTCTCCTCCTCAGCCTCGATCTCAGATACCAGGCACAGGCCCATGCTCTCCTTTCTTTCCGGCCCGGCGATATTTTTCTTGAGAGCATCCTGGCAGCCGCTGGCCACAACCAGAAATCTGCTCTTATAGATCCCATCCTTGGTCTGGACAGCCACCAATTCGCCGCTGTCTTTGAAGGACAGAGCCTTCTCCGTCTTCGCCTCGGCCCCGGTGAAGAGAGCCTTCTCCAGCAGATACTGGTCGAATGCGCTTCTATTGATGAGCCAGGCTATCTCGTAGCCCTTGTGCCTCTCTGTCACCAGCTCCCGGTAATGGACTCTGGCTCCGGTTATCTTTCTTTCCAGGACCGGAGGGGGAAGGAGCCAGTCCAGCATAGAGAGCGCCTTTAGAGACAGTGCGCCTCCGCAGGGCTTGTAGCGGGGGAAGGGGCTCTTGTCCAGTATCAGAACATCCATTCCCCTCATTGCAGCCGTCCGGGCCGCCGCCGATCCGGCTGGCCCTCCCCCGGCCACAATCAGATCATAAATTTGCTTCATCGCGCCACAACCGTCCAAAAAAAGAGTCCGGCCTGCCCCATGCCTATGATGCTCGCTTTATCTATACACCGGGCAGAGCTGCTTTGGGATCTCTTGGCATGCTTCCGGGAACAGCCCCAATTGCGGTGTAATAAGCATCAGCCGGATAGCCCAGAATCCTTCCACTGGCATCAGGCTTGAGCACACCGCTACTGGACGACTTCGGCCATGCGGATATGGGCCAGCGCATAAAATCATTTATCAGGGTCTGATTATTGGCAAAGGAGGCATAGAGGAACTGATGGTACTGCTCCAGATAGCTGTTATACTGGCCGGCATAGTCCGTCACATACTGGCCCCTGCCGTAGTATTCTCCCATAAAAAGTCCTATCTTCAGTCCGTTAGCCACGCCCCTTTGATACTCAGTCATCTGCCCCAGGGCAGGCGTAGCCAGAGCCAGGACGATCAATACTGCTGCCGCCGCGATCAACCTCATCCTAAATCATCTCTGCTAGAAGCCAATACGGCATGGGCTTTTAGCTTTTCCATTCTCCCATCCCCCACAATCGAGTATTTAATCCAATACCGCCTGGATCTGATCAGAGCGAGGCGCTAAGCCATGACCAAATACTTTGAGGTTCTCCGACGCGACGGCCCGGCCCGCATGGGAAAGCTGCTCTTAGAGCGGCAGATCAGCACACCGGCTCTGATCAGCAAAGATGATTATGTAACAGCCGGCAGCGTCTATAGCTACTCATCTCTGGAGGAGGCCATATCCGCCGGAGAGGCTCTTAAAGGCAAAAAAAAGCTGGTGTTTCCTGCCTATGTTCCGGCTGCCTTGCGGTCCGAGCCTGCACTGGAGGTTGCTCCACTGGATACAGACGGACCCAAAGGTCTGCTGGTCCATCCCTTCAGCATCCAAAAGCCAGAGAAGGCCGATGTCTATGCCCTGGGCAATGCAGCCGCCCTGAACAATCCCCGAGACCTGGTGGCAGCAGTGGCAGGCCTGCGAGAGAGGATAGCTCCCGATACCGCTCTATATGCCCCGGCCCTGGCCACGCCTGCCAACCTGGCTTTGCTGGTCTACCTGGGCATAGATCTCCTGGACGGCATACGCATGATGGCCGACGGCCTCCTGGGCCGCTATCACACCCGCGATGGAGTCTGGAAGGCGTCGGACTTGGCTGAGCTGCCCTGCCGCTGTCAGCACTGCCGGGATATGAGCAGCGGTGGAGTTAGCGCCGGACGGCTGGCGTCCCATAATCTGCAAAAGCTGGAGGAGGAGCTGCTCGCTGTCAGGGCGGCGGTTCGCTCCGAGAGCATAAGGGAATATGTGGAGAGGCAGGTGCGGGTGGCCCCGGATCAGACTGCCGCCCTGCGGCTTTTGGATCAGGAGCACAGTTACCTGGAGCGGAGAGCGCCTGTGGCCCGTCGGAGCAAATTTTATGCCAACTGCTCCGAATCCCTGGCCAGGGTTGAGGTCAGCCGCTTTGCGGAGAGGATCTTAAGCCGCTATACTGCTCCCAAGAGCGATGTACTGCTGCTTCTGCCCTGCTCGGCCAAAAAGCCTTACTCTCTCTCCCGCTCCCACCGGCTCTTTGCCGAGGCCGTGGGAGGGCGCCGCCGCTATCTCCATGAGCTGATACTCACCTCACCCCTGGCTCTGGTGCCCCGGGAGCTGGAGGAGGCCTACCCCGCCGCCAGCTATGATGTTCCGGTCACCGGCCGCTGGGACAGAGAGGAGAGGGCCTGGCTGGCGGTATGCCTGGAGGCCTATCTGAAGAGGAATCGATATTCCAGAGTGGTGGCCCACCTGGAAGGGGAGCTGGAAGAGACGGTCAGGGAGAGTGGCCTGGATGCAGTTTACACCGGAGGCGGCATCGGCAGCGCTGCTCTGGAGCGGCTGGGCCTGGCCGTAGCCGAGGCCTGCCGGGAGGCCGTCCGCCTGCCCGACCTGCGCCTGCTGCGCTATAGGGCCCATGCCGACTTCTACTTCGGGCAGGGAGCGGGAGAAGCCCTCCTTGAGGGCAAAATCGTGGTCAGGGGCAGGGAGATCCAGGACGAGGCTAAAAAGCCCCTGGCCAGCTGGACCATCAACGGCAGCATGGCTCTGTCCATGCAGGGGGCGAAAAGGCTGGAGCGGCTGGGCCGCTACATCGTCCGGATCGGCGACTTCCTGCCCAGGGGCTCCCTGCTCGCGCCGGGAGTGGTGGAGGCAGACGAGCAGATCCGGCCGGGAGACGAGGTCATCGTTGTGGGGGAGAAGGCCTTCGGAGTGGGACGGGCCAGGATGTCCGGCTGGGAGATGGCAGCATCCAGCCGGGGCGTGGCGGTGGATCTGAGGCATATAGTGGAGAGATAGACGCATCACTTTATTTTCCAGGAAATACAATAGTTCTGAGATGCCCGGCCTAAAAGCTGCCAGACAAAGCAACATAAAGAATGGGAGGTCTTTTCGAGAAACGGTTCAGTTCTACATGATCGACTTCAAGACCCCTCTGGGAAGGGCCATCGATATCATAATCATTGCTCTGAACCTGATTGCCGTCTCTATCTTTGTGCTCCATACCTATGATCTCTCTTCTGCCCAGCAGGAGATGCTCTGGAGGCTGGAGATAGCTGTGGTGGGCGTATTCATCATGGAATATGCCCTGCGGCTGTATGGAGCCCCTGACCGGGGCAAGCATTTAAAGGATGCTTACAGCATGATCGATCTGGCCGCCATATTGCCAACCTTGATTCTCATGGTGCTACCTGCCTCTTTCTTCGTTTATGATATCCGTTTCATCCAAATCCTTCGGGTCTTGACCGTATTCAGGATATTTCGGTTTCTTCGCTTTGTATCAAAGAGCCATATGCTCTTCGGAACCATAAGTCAGGGTAAGATAAACATTGCCCAGCTGGTTCTCAGCATCTTCATCTTCTTCTTCGTCTATTCCGGCATATTCTATTTTGTGGAGAGCCCCCTCAATCCCAAGGTGAACAATTTTGGAGATGCTTTTTATTTCATAGTGGTAGCAATATCAACAGTAGGCTTCGGGGATATCGTACCGGTAACAGGAGTCGGAAAGCTGGTCACTGTGGTCATGATCATCTCCGGAATCATCCTCATACCCTTCCAGGCGGCCAGGATCTTCCGAGCCTGGATGGCATCCGACAGGGAGAGAAAGGTGCAAATCTGCCCCGGTTGCGGCCTGGACCGGCATGATGCCGATGCCAGATACTGCAAAGCCTGCGGTGAGGCCCTGCCCGGCGACAGATAAACCGCCGGCGCCCCATTACATTATTGCGTTACATTAAAGGCAATAATCTGAGATAAAAATCATAGGCCATAGATCATAGCATATCAGCGGCGCATCCGGTCCTCCGAGATCTCCCTGTATATGCCTGTGAATACACCCACCACTGCCGGTGCCAGGAAAAATCCCGCCACAAGGCCGCCGCCAAGAAAGGATAGCAGCACCAGCAGAGGATGCAAAGAGGACTTGGAATATACGATATAAGGCCGGATGAAGAGTTCTGCTATATGGACCAGGACGGAAGCGACAAGGAAGAATAAAGCTGCATCCAATGGACCTGAACTGATGTACTTGCCCACAGCCGTGGGTATGAAGACCAGCCAGGTTAGAAATGGAACCAATCCCGCCAGAAAGACTATGCTGGCCATGGCCAGGGGGCGGGGTACGGAGAAAAGATAGAATATGGCCACCGATGTGATCCCACCCGCTATGGCGGTATAGATGCTGCCTATATAGACCCCGCATAGGATGCTGTCTATTCGGTAGAGGCAGCGCAGCTCGAGGCTTTCTTCCTTGAGATCGAATATCTCCTGAGCCGCCTGAGCCAGCCGTCCGCCATCCAGCAATAAAAAGTAGCAGACGACGAAGGCTATCAGGATGTTGATCATCCCCAGGGCGATGGTGGAGCCCACCTGGAAGAACGGGAGGCCGGCCAGAAGATTGAGGCCCATGGCCATCAGATCAGCCATGCTCCGGGAGATCTCATCTAAAAGCAGATCTGGAATGCGAATCCACTGGACAAACCCAAAAAGCAGAGAGATGATCTCCCCCTGATGGCCCTGCAGCCACTGTATCTGATTGGAGGTCTCAATTAATCCTGCGGCAAAGATGGCGGATAGGGGCAGCACAATACAGACCAAGGCAGAGAGAGATCCTATGCGCCGGCTGCGACGGAATCGATCCCGCACCGGGCGTCCCACATAGGCGAACACGAAGCCCAAAACCAGGCCGTCAAGAAGAGGCCAGATATAATAGCAGAGCAAGAGGATAAGGACTAGAGTTAAGGCCATCAGCCAATTTTTCTTGCCCGGGCAGCAGGGCAGAGGAGAGGTCATGGACAAGACTGCCATTGCCGCCGGGGGATATCAAGCTTTGTAAGTGGCATGAAGAAGCTATAGAAGGCTTTCTATGTTCTGGTCTGACTTTAAAGAGCGGCCGGAAAAATGAAAGGAGAGGCAAGATGGAGATGGTCTGGCTGAGACATAGGGGTTATTATCTCAGAGAGTCCGGTTACGGGAGCTGCCTTTAGAAGCTAGGATCAGATTGGATCGCCCCAATGGGAAGCAGACATAAAGCCCTGATCGAGGCTGTCGATCAGTATCTTCGGCGGCTCATAATTTGAGGGTGCATCTCCTTCCATCCATTTATACCGATACTGGACGGCATACCAATCATGGTACAGCCAGCAATTTATCAGCAATGCATAATAGGGAGGGTCAGCCGGCTGATGATAGGGGGCATAAATTGTCAATGTATTATTGCCCACCAATCCGTCCCCGGTTCCGAAATCCACCCTCGGACCATAGCCCACCCCGGACATGTTGAGGTAATTCAGGTCATGGATATTGTTGGGCCATCCCGGATATATCACAATGCTGCTGCCTGCCCAATTGTTTTCTATTTGTTCCAGGTAGACGGTCAGATTATATCTCTGTCCAGGCTCCATCAGGGGAGGGATGTCATTCCAGGAAAAACCGGACACGGTTATCGCCGGCTGATCCATTGAGGGCCATTTCCAGGTGGACCTTCCCATAACCGCTGTATCAGAAGCATTTTCCCATGTAGTAGAGACATCATCCCTTCCTCCATAACCTCTTGAAACGCCATCAAGCATCCAATATCCATCTGCAACTGCAAGGCCAGCTATCAGCAGCAAAATGGCTGCGGACAGCAACAATGCAGCCGATCTTCCCAAAAGCTTCATCTCTCCTCACCCGCCATAATTGAATCATGAACTGGGCAGATCCTTTACCCTCTAGGATCTTATCAATCCACGAATAAATCGATTTCCTTCCCATAGGCTGCAAGCCCGGAGATTGTTCAAGGAAAAAAGACGGAAGGTCATGCAACCGAAAATGTTTTGTGAAGGAAGGAGATAGGAAAGCAGGAGAGTGGAAATATTGAAATCGGTATTATTAGCACTAATGGCAGTGGCTATTGTTGCTTTTCCCGCTGCCCAAGGGTATAATGCCACCCAGCAGGCTATGATCAATGGAACGACGCTGTCCTGGAAGATGGCCACGGCCTATGCCGCTCAGGATATCCCCACATTCAATGCCCTGGCAGAGCAATGGAATGCCTGGGTCCGGCAGCATTTCGGTGAGGATCCCAACTTGCTTATGCAGAAGATGACCGGGCCGGTTGATCTCACAAAGCCCTACATCCTGGAAAACAATACCAGCAGCGGTATAGTCCACAAGATAGATGGAATGGATGAGATGAATAGGGGATCTTATACCACCAATGATGTAAACCTATTGCCGAAAGGAGTGGATCCATCAAAATTAATTCCTAACGATCCCTGGGTTCGGCAATACGGCGGCGAAGAGTACCTGGGCGGGATTTAGTCCCGTGGCCCATGGTCCACCATATCTTTAATAACTCAGATGGAGCCCGGGCGTTAGGCATGGATGATCGCCTCATCCATGATAATTTATATTAATATTTCAAGGTCTGGTTTAATATTTCTTTAAACAATTATATATCGATTTATAGGAGCTATGCATCGAAGCATAAGATTTATATACATTCAAAGTAATTAAAGATTGTCGGGCATCAAACCTGTCGGGCTTTATGCCTTTAAATATAGAGCTTCTGCACGAAGGGAGAAGATGCCGAATCAGACAGCAGCAAATCAATGGTCTCCTCTTGCCATAGATCATCCCCATGCATCCGTGCCAGAGGAGACAACAATCCTGATTTCAGCACATCGCTAAAAGGAGCAGACGGCTCAGTAATGAAGGGATAGCTGAGGGGATAGCTCCTGAGCCGCCATGAGGCAGAATGCTGCCTGATAGCAGCAAGGTAATCGTAATAGTATATAACTTTTTCTGCATTCAACTAATGTTATGGGAGTTCTGCGGTTAGTAGGTGATGCCGCATGGACGGCGGGATTCTGCTTATCAAGATCTCTGCTCCCGGCGTGGCCATGGCAGAGCTCAGATATAGCCTTCATCTCCGATCACTTTGAGCCATAAAGACAAAACAGCCCATCATCCCTGCCCGCCTGTGGTTGAGTTCTCAAAGATCTCCCTCAACCTTCCCGCTGTCTCTCTGGCAAGCCTTCTCTCCACTGCGGTAAGAAAGGTCTCCGCACACTGCGGCGCTATGCAAAGCAGACACTCCGAGCCGTCCATGGCCCTCTCAGCCAGGTACCTGAGATCCTTGTCCGATAGCTTCTCCAGCCGGGACTGGAAGTCCTCCCGGTCGGTGATGTAGTAGTTGGAGATGGATGCGAGCAGGCTGCCGGAATCATCCGGCTCCTGGCATGGTGCTAGCTTTCTAAGAATCTTGATATCTTTTCGGTTCAGCTTTTTCATCGGAATCACCTAAGGGATATCTCTTGGTTATTCCTGAAGTATCTTTCCTTCTTGGGGGCGCGTTGCCTTCTGCTGGTAGAATAGGCCGCAGCTATCTCGCTTGATAATATATAGCCTGAGCTTTGCTAATAAGACAATATAATCGAATGTCTAGTCGAAAGATCAGAAAGATCAACACTTGGCAAGTAGATCCATCCCATCGGCGCGGGCCATATCCTGAGGCACAGCTTTGTCTTTTCCTCTCAGGTCGCTGATCAAGCTCTATTTCTGGCACCAGCCAGCAGCCAAAAGGCTTTTCGTGCCAGAGTGGATTGAGTCTTTTTGAGTCCCTATGTGCCTGATAGAAGAGCTTTGCCGGCTGAGGAGGATAAACCAATTAGAGGAGCAATGGTGTAATGAGCGGTGGGGATTGCCCTCCGGCTTATAGCCGGCGGCAAGATAGACCAGAAAATCTTCTTTGTGCAGGGGAGGTTAGGGCCTTTTCCAGGGACAATGAGCTTTGTGGCCTGAATAGCCATTGCTTTTGTCAGAGCACTAAAAAAGAGAGCAAAGGAAACGAGAGGAAAAGAAGCGAGCGCAAAGGAAATATCTATTTAGAAATAATTGATGGAATTAATAATGAGCTCATAAAAAACGTATATATCAACTTAGAAGTCCCTGAGCTAGGATTTGAAGGCAACTCATTTCATGGGACGTTCTCTTTAGATGGTGCCCGTCCTCTGGCACATTATACATTAAAATGCTCCGCAGACGGCTATGCCTCCGCTCTGGATGGCTATGGCGACGGCAGAGGGATAGCGCAAGTTGCTGCGGATGAACATGGAAATTGGCATGGAAGGATTGCCCTGATGCCCTATAGTGAGGGTCGCAGGATCAGATTCTCGGATCTTATGTGGCATGTAAGAGATTCTCTAGGCAGAGCAGAGGGGCCTGATAACAATTATTGGAGCAAGAGCATCAGAAATGTCTGGGTTGATGAGCGGGGAAGACTTCATCTGAAGATCACCAGAGATGAGGGAGCCGGCAAATGGTATTGCCCTGAGGTTGTCGCCGTCAATCCCTTGGGCTACGGGGATTATACTTTTTATGTTGCGGGCCGCCTCAGGGATATTCTGATTAAAAATGAGGTCTTGGGCCTCTTTAACTATCTGGATGCCAGTCACGAGATTGATATCGAATATGGCAATGGGGCCTGGTCGGAGGGTAAAGGCTTCTTCGGCCAGTTTGCCACCCAGCCGGCGGGGATCTGTGAGAGGCATGAGTTCCCCTTGGACAGAATCGCAGATGGCATGGATGAGACAGCAAGCAATTTCAGCTGGCAGAAGGGTGCTGTCAGGTTCAGTAGCTCTTATTATGATGCAATAAATGCCGATGGATGGACCGGCCATAAATGCGTCCCGGAAGAGGATGTCGATGAGGATGGCAGCCCGGACCTGCAAACTCATATCAATTTATGGCTGTATGGACGCAAGAGGAAAATAAAAGAGGAGCCAACAGATATAATAATAAATAAATTTATATATTCCAGTGGTCGGAAGCCCATCCAAAGCAATGTGCAAGTGATTCTATGATTGCTCGAAGTCTTCCAGATCCATATAGGCGAAGACCAGGCCATATTATGTCCGGGAATCTTGTGGATCGATCAGTCTGGTGGGACTGGAGCAATTGGCAGAGAAGCCCGCAGGCTGTCGCCTTCCCGTCCTGGGATAGCGCTCAGGTTCTTGAGAGCCACTGGGTGCTAGTGAAAGCGCCTGAATATTACATCCTGTCACTCTCAGGGGAGCTAATTGAAGAACTCTCGAACAATCATAATAACATGTATACCCCTCTTCTAACCGACATCCCGGAGTAAGGAT
>DAWB01000079.1:0-3462 GCA_002505805.1 Methanosaeta sp. UBA80
GGCTCCAACCACTTTGCACGAGATGCTTGAAGGGCTAATGTCTGCGGCCATGTGCATCATATTAGTTAAAATTAATTTATAGGGATTTCAGTCCGAAAGGCCGCAAGACGTGTCTCTTTTAAGACGATACAATCTGGCAACTGCTGGAAGAGGACGCGCGAGAGTCAATGGGCATTGTATTCAAGCAAAGCGGTGCAACGAAAGCCCTACTTTTCCTATTTTCCCTTCCCTTGGTCCCTACTTATTGCTGGTAGGTAAAAAATAGAGTAATTAATGCCCCTATAATACCACCAACTATTGCAGAAAAAAACATGGTCAAAAGTTCCATATTCTTTGCTCTATTGCTCTCCAAATAATTTAACAATTGTATTAACTGATTTGTTGGGTATGTCTCGTCTTCTTTCATTGCTTTATCTATAAAATCTTGAAAATATGAATCCCATCTATCTGAATAAATATCTTTATAATCATTTAGTATCTCTTCTTTAATAAAAATCAAATCTTTTTCGAAAATCGCAATAGCGACAAATAGCTTCTTTATCTTTCCAGAATAGGAGATAAATTCTCTTAAACGTTCCAAGTTATCTTTTTTTATATTTTTTGGGATTATATTATCTAATAATTCCTCAATTTGTTCCCATTTTCTGAGTTTAGTTACTCGCATTCGTTGGATCCCATAAAAAAATGCCAATTCCGGTATTATCTTCTTAAAGATGCAAGCTTCTGCATTTTGTTCATTTTTGAAAATTTGGGTATCATAGTCAAAAATAATTTCATCGTAACCCATCTCTGTAGTAATATTTAGGGATGTAACTCCTGGTGTTGATCTATCAGGCCTTATACTTGGTTTAATATAACATTCAGCATGAAATGGTGAGGGACCTAAATATTCAAACTTAATGTATTCAGATTTTATATTCAAAAATTGATTCTCTAAAAATTTCCGAACAACTATAACTGCATTAGCTGGGGAACACTCTTCCGCAGGATCAAGTGGTACTACGAACGTTACAGGCATGTGATAAAAGTAGTTTATTAAAATCTTGAACTGCTCAGCACCAGTATCTAGATTAATAAACGGCATTGTTTGCTGCTGAATTCTCCTAGGTATACGTAAAATGAATTCAATTTTGCCAGAGAACAAATTTGGAAAAAAACCACCTTCTTCACATAGATCTGGTATTTTTTCGCTAATGTCTTGAGGGGATGTTGATATATCAATATCAGTTATACTAATCTTCTCAATATTGGGAATCGACGCCAAAACTTTATTGAGTTCTGTAATATATAGCTGGTTTGAATACCTAAAAGGAGGCTCCTTCGCTATGCCAAAATGGAAGCAAGCTATGCCAAATGGGATGAGATCTCCCATTTGATCGCCCCCGTCTTCAACTTCGCTTTTCGATTCATCAATCATCATATCCACCAGCGCTAGAGGAACTCAGTCTTCTCAATATCGTATACCACGTCATGAGGGAGTATAATGAAATATCTTTCTGTCCCAAGACTCATTAGGGAAAAAAGAAAAAGCAAAATATATTAATGTGTATAACCATGCAGTCTGCTACCTTTATAATATCCCTAAAACCACTCAGACTTCAGATAATGCTCTCCGGTTTTTGCATTGGTTTTGTGGTTCCTCGCTGGTTTTTGTGGGTGGCCTTTAGTCTTGAGGCCCGATTAGGATTATCGCCAATTGCCAGTATACCACGATTTATGATTGGATCAATACCAATCGTCCATCATGCCAGCTTCATTGCGAGGCTTTGTATCCTTGTTTATAATCGGTATCATGAGGTTAACTAAATGAAATTACGGAGAGCCGTTTTTATATATTATTGATATAGAAACTTACTTGTAGAAAATAAAATTAGGTCAAAGAAGCCAAAAAAAGGCTCCGGACAAAGACCTACGACTCAGTTGACCTATGGCGCGAGTACAACGAGGCTAGTGCTTCTCATGGCAACGCCATAAGATTCACGTTAATGTGGCCAGGCAGTAGGTAAAGAGTTGAAAGATGACGCTTGTGCTTTTCATTCCCTAGGCTCCAGCCTCCTCCGCACCGACTCGGCATGCGCCTTCAGCCCCTCCGCCTCGGCCAGGGTGGTGATGGTCTCCTCCAGCCCCAGCAGGCCGTCGTCGGTGATCATCTGAACGCTTATTTTTTTGGTGAAGTGGTCCACATTCAGGCCGGAGAAAACCCTGGCATATCCGGATGTGGGCAGCACATGGTTTGTCCCGCTGGCATAGTCGCCTGCCGCTACCGGCGTGTACCTTCCCAAGAAGACCGATCCGGCATTCCTGATGGACCGGAAGGCCCCCATGGNNGGGATCGGCGGTGATGATCTCTAAATGTTCCGGCGCAAAGGCATTGCAGAAGTCCAGGGCCTCGTCCAGATCCCCTGCCAGCAGCACGGCGCTGTGCTCCAGGCTCTGCTGGATGATGTCGCTGCGGGGTGACGTCGCCGCCTGAATATTCAGCTCCTCCATGACCGCACTAGCCATGAGATCGTCGGTTGTGACCAGCACGGATATTGACCGTGGATCATGTTCTCCCTGGGCGATCATGTCCGCCGCAATCACACCGGGATCTGCAGTCCTGTCCGCCAGGATGAGAACCTCGCTGGGGCCGGCGGGAAAGNNCCACGCTGCCCCGCAAAAGCATCTTGGCCGCGGTGACATAGACATTGCCCGGCCCCACAATCTTCTGCACCCGCTCGATGCTCTCGGTGCCAAGGCCCATAGCAGCAATGGCCTGGGCTCCGCCCAGCTTGTAGATCTCATCCGCCCCGGCCATGTCTGCGGCGACCAGGGTTAGCGGCGTCACCGAGCCGTCCTTCTGGGGTGGGGTGCAGACCACGATTCGGCCCACATCGGCCACCTTGGCCGGGATGATATTCATCAAAGCCGAGCTGGGGTAAGATGCCCGGCCACCGGGAACATAGGCCCCCACGCTGTCTAATGGGACGGTCTTCTGTCCCACGGTGACACCGGGAGCAACCTCGGAGAGCCACAGATCTTTGCCCTTCTGCTGGCGGTGAAAGTGGAATATATTGTCCGCTGCATTGGCCAGGGCCTCCTTGAGCCGCTCTTCCACCAGATCATAGGCGGCATCTATCTCCTCCAGGCTTACCCGCAGCTCATTTAGCTTTGCCCCCTCGAACTTCTCCGTAAAGGCAAAGAGCGCCTCGTCTCCCTTCTCCCCCACCTCCATCACAATCTCATTGACCGTCTCCAGCACATCGGTTATGCCCACATCCCGGGTGAGAAGGCTTCTCAGATCCTCCTCTTTCAGATCGCTAAGCATCTTGGTTATCATCAATTATCAGCTCCATTATATCCAAAATTTTTGATATTAATTTTATAATAATTTTAAGGGTCAGACGGAATTGCTTCTGCCCCTCTGGCTGCGGTATAAAGACAGTATCCTCTCCAGTGTATCCGCTTCCTCCAGGGACTTGT
>DAWB01000079.1:3490-20193 GCA_002505805.1 Methanosaeta sp. UBA80
CACCTCGAAGATCACCGCCGGCTTGATCTCCACCTCCATCCCCTTCTCCAGTATGACCAGCTCCCGGAACATCTCCGTAAGATCCGCCAGCGCCTCATCTGTAAGGCCCGTGGCCACCCAGCCCACATCCAGAAGCCTTCCGGAGGACTGGTCCATGCAGGCCAGGCGGTAGGAGCCCAAAAAGCTCGCCCTTCTGCCCTCCCCCCATTTGGCCCCGATCACCACCAGGTCTAAAGTCTCCATCACCGGCTTTATCTTGAGCCAGTTCTTGCCCCTCTTTCCCGGAGCATAGGCGGAGGCGGGATTCTTGATTATCAGCCCCTCATGACCGGCCTCCAGAGCCCTCTCATATGCTGCTGCAACCTCCACGGGATTATCGGAGAGCATCTGGTCGGCGAGAAGATCCGCATCTGCCACACCCTCCAATAGAGCCCTCCTCTCTTTCAGGGGCCGGTCAGCCAGGCTTTCCCCCTCCAGAAAGATCAGATCAAAGAGGAAGAGGCGCAGAGGGATCTCTTTGGCCAGCTTGGCCACATGGTATTTCCTCCGGAAGCGCTTTAATATCTCTTGAAAAGCCATGGGCCGGCCGTCCGATCCCACCGCCACCGCCTCTCCGTCCAGTATGGCGCTCTCCGCCTTGACCCGCCGGGCGGCCTCGACTATCTCCGGCAGGGATGCGGTGACATTTTCCAGCCGGCGGGAGAAGACCCGCACCCTCTCTCCATCCTTATGAATCTGGACCCGGGCACCGTCATACTTCCACTCCACGACAGCAGTGCCCATCTCCGCCAGGGCGGCAGGAATGCCCTCGCTCAGGGTGGCCAGCATCATCTTGATGGGANNTGATTGATCATTACCGAGAGGCGATCCAATGTCCCCTGCCGGGCGGCTGCCGCCACCAGCCCCATATCGTTGGTCAGATTGTAGGCCCTCTCCACTTTCTCTGAGTCGGCACCGGCGGCGGCGAAAGCTCTGGCAACGGCATCCCTGATCCCCCCCTCCCCGACGCCAATTCTCATATCCTCTATGGCCAGGCGGGCGATGTACCTGGCCTCGAGTGGGCTGGCATGGCTGAAGAGGAACTGAAGGTTCTTGATCTTGATATCCTGGCTTCTCCGGCCAGAGGAGCGGGCTATGGCCAGAAATCGGTCGTGCACCTCCATGATGGATAGAAGACTCTCAGATTCATTNNAGACCCTGGGGCCTCTTCTTCTCCACCATCCCCGCTGCCACCAGGCCGGGATCGCCGGTGGCCCTGAGCATATCCGTGACCTGAGACAAAGGGCAGCCGCAGGCCCTGGCCAGGGCCTGGTAGAGTATGGAGGGGCCCACACCAAGATCCAAGTCCAGGCCGGGAGGAAAAATGGTTCCCATGACATAATTGCAGCATACGGCCAGCTCAGCCTCATCCAGTTTCCCCAGGAATGCTGCGACCAGATCGATCTTATCCAGGGATCCGGATGTCTCTTCTACCCTCTGGCAGAGGGCGGCGAAGTCGAGAAAGCTGGTCATGCCCGCCGCCTTCAGAGCTTCAAGCCTCTAGAATATGGCATCGATCTTCTTGGTCCTGTAGATGCTGATGACATCGGTCAGTATGGCCGAGGCGGTCTCTATGGATCCTGCTCCCAGGCCGGTTACGGTGATGGTCCCGGAGAGGTCGGTATAAATGGCCGCCGAGTTGAGAGTCCCGGATACGGCTATGGGGCTTCCCAGGGGAACCAGGGTGGGCCGGACGGTGAGCGCCGGCACATCCCCGATGAGCTTGATGGCATAGCCCTTCTTTTTGGCCAGAGCCAGGGCCTCGGGCGTCACCCCGGTGATACCGGTCACATCCACATCGCTGTACTTGACATCCATATTGAATAGGGAGTTGGCCAGGATGACCACCTTTCCCGCCGTGTCCACCCCTTCCACATCATAGCTGGGATCGGCCTCGGCTATGCCCAGGTCCTGAGCCTCGGAGAGGGCGTGGGTGTAGGGTATTCCCTCCTCGGTCATGCGGGTTAAGATATAGTTGCAGGTGCCGTTGAATATGCCCTGGATGCCGGAGATGCTGTTGCCGACCAGAGTTCTCTCCACCAGGCTGATAAGGGGCATGGTGCCCCCGACGGTGGCCTCGAACTTGAGCATCACACCGTTATCCTCGGCCAGCTTCTTGAGGTGGCTGTAAGAGACCACCAATGGGCCCTTGTTGGAGGTGACCACATGCTTGCCGCTGGACAGTGCCGCCTCCATGTGCCCCAGGCCGGGCTGGCCGTGCACTATGTTTGTGGGGGTGACCTCGATTACCAGTTCGGAGTCTATGGCGGATATGGCCTCCTTGCCCTTCATGCCCGAGGTCGCCACATTCTCCAGGGTCCTCTCCCCCAGGATCTTATTGGCATCAACTCCGTCCTCGGCCAGGACGGTGCCGGTGTGGTCGGTGACGCTGACCAGCTTCAGATTGAGGCCCATATCCCGCAGCATGGCCTTCTTGCGGGACAGAGCATCCACCACCCCGTGGCCCACAATGCCGTAGCCCACCAGGGAGACCTTGACATCCCTCATCTAGATCGCCTCCATCTCTATGGGCTCTATGACCAGGAGCTGCTTTTCCTTGCCCACCTCTCGCAATATGGAAAGCGCCTTCTGGATCTCCGCCTTGCCTGTGGCCCGGATCTTGAGATAGGCAGAGGATGGCTCGTTGATGCCGGTCATGGATAAAGAGAGGTCCATGACCTCGGCATAGCCGGTGGTGTCGATTCTGTCGATGGTATCGCCCAGATCGCTGTCCAGAACATGGCCCACCAATACCACGGATACGGACTCGATTAGCCGGTCCTCGCCCGCCCGGACCACGGAGACGCCGCATTTCTTGAGCTCTTCCTTGACCGTATCGATCTTGTTTCTGTCCATCTCCACCACGAAGCGGACGGGGATCATGCCCCGGGGGGTCTTTCGATCCCGGTGGTGGACCACGCTGATGATATTCGCCTTGTTGTCCCGCAAGGGCTGCAAGGCCAAGAGGAGCTGTCCCGGTATATCCTGCAGCTCCAAATCCATGGAAAGTCGCATAGCATTCCTCATAATCTGATGGAGGTGTGCTTCGGCTGATGGCAAATAAAGGTTGTGCAGAGGTCATGGCCGGGTTGAAAGAGATGATTTATCCGAATATGCTGCAAGAGGCAGTCTTCTGAGGGACAAGATCTCTACGATCCTGAAAATGAAATGCGCTGATTTATGGCAATGACAGAGAGTCTGACTGCAGCAGGACTAAAAAGGCGATTGCAGAGCGGCGAAATCCCGCCCACTCTGCAATCCTATCTCTGCTCCAGCGGGCAGCACTCCAGCCAGCCCTAATCCGGCGCTATGGTCTTATTGGACCATCTCCATCTGTATTTCCCGGTGAGATTGAAGTCTCCTGTGAGACGGCTCTCCATGAATCCCGCTGGCCAGAGGACCTTGCGGTCTGCCAGCCCTTCTATCCAGACTGATGTCTCCAGAGTGGTAAGGCTCTTGCCCAGGCTGGCTTTGTAGCTGAGGTTTAGCCTCCTGCCCTCCTGGTATCTATCGCTCCATAAAATATCCCGATAATCGTTTTCCGCCTGCAGATTGCCCGACCAGCCGCCGTTCAGGTTCATGCTGCGGTTGCTGCCAAGGCTGATTCTGGCAGGAGATCGGATGGCATTGATGCGTCGATCGACATTGATATTGCTCTGGCTGTATTTCATCTTCTCCTCTGCCTGGTATTTCCCGGTTCCGTGCTCGCCGTACTGCAGGACGGATCCGACAATCGGCCTTATCCGTGTTGAAACCGATTGGGAAAAATTGAATTCCCCGGCGAAGATAGAGACGGTGTTGGTCACCGATCGGCTGCTTCTCTCGTTGGAGAGCATCCCTTCCACCCGGCAGAAGCCCTGGCCGGATACAGTTCCGGAGATGCTGGCCTTGGCGGTTGGCTTGATGCTTCTCACCTTGATGGTGATCTGGCCGTGCGCTCCGGGAGCGAGATTATGGAATGTCCAGGTGTCTTGGGTGCCGGGATCGGGAGGGGGATAGGCGGAGATGAAGATGGTTGCAGGATCGTAATCATCTATGACCACAACATCCACCGGCTCCAGCATATTATTGCCGTAGGTTATGGTATAGGTGATCAGCCCTCCCGCGCTGGCGGAAGAAGGGCCGTCCTTTATCTCCTCCTCTTCCAGGGGCTCGAAGCTGATGATCTCCCCGCCGACATTGATGTAGTCAAAGAAGGCGATGGTATCGCTATCGCCCTCATTTTTATATAGTGTAATCCATATCTTCTCAATACTTATGTCCCCGAGAGTCTGCTTCAGTGCATCCAGGCTCTCACCGCCTTCAAATTCCAGATCAAAGCCATCTAATTCGTTCCACTGGGATGATTGCATCTCGGAAAGACTCATCTCCGCCAGGAGGGGATCTTCATATCCCTGCAAATAAATTTCAATCCTAACCACTCCATCGGTGGATAGAGGCAGAATCCACATACTTAGCTGATTTAGATCTTCAAGATTGAGGGGATCATCAAAATCAATATAAATTCTAGAGAACTTTTTAATTTCATGAACGGTCAGCTTTGCGGAATTCGGGCCGTGAAAGCTCCTCTCTTCAGAGATTATGCCATCGGAATATTTTAAGTCGCTCAGCTTGTAATCTAGATTTGTAAGCGAAAATGAATCGATGATGGCCATCCGAAGAGCAATGAATATTATTAAAATAATAAATAAAATTCTAAACTTCCCTCGCATACTATTAGTTTTTTATTTGAAAGTAGAAAAACCATTCGCTTGAAGAACTTCCTAAAATCATCCTAAAAAGAAATCTTCGGTCTGCAATGGCTTCTGGAAAAAAAGAATCTCCATCGATCGCCTGCATATCCTTCAATAAATGACCTAGATAGGATCTACATTACCCCTACATGAAAAAAAGGATTATTAGCTCAGGGGGAGGAGTCCATTTTGCGGGCAGGAGAGTGGGGACTTATCCTTGCCGCCGGGGCAGGAGGAGAGAGAAAGGGGGTCCCCTCCTGTCCTGAATCCCTCTTCTTTCTCTTCCCATGAGATTCTTCGTAAACCTTCGATCCCATTTATGTGCCATGATCATCCTCCTCCAAGTCGCTGCTCTCTAGGCGGCCCTCACTATGGTCCCGCTGATGGCGATGAAGAACAGGACGGAGAACAGCATTCCCAGCGCCCTCTCCAGTATGAAGGCCTTCTTCATCCACGACCGGGAGCGCCCATCGATTTTGGGCAGCGCCGGCGGATCGATGAAGAACCTGGTGCCGGATAAAAAGACAGTGACGCTGTAGCCCAGTATGTCGGTCAGGTCCCCGTCCAGCCACTCCTCGCCATCCTTGAGGCTCTCTTTGGTCTTATCCTGGGGCCCGCCCAGGCCCAGCCAGCGCCAGTAGAAAAAGAAGGCCAGGACAATGCCCAGGGACCAGAAAAAGGCGTGGAAGGGCTTGGTGCCGTAGCCGTAGAACCACTCCAGTGGATAGTCTATGAATTTCCTGATGGCCTCCTCCCAGTCGGGCACGGAGGGCCAGTCCTCAGATCTATGCGCCTTGCGGTAGGCGTAGTAGCAGCCATCATAGTCCTCATAGTAGCCCAGCTCCTTGAAGTTTTTCATCAGGGACATGTAGGCGGCATCATCATAGGCCAGGCCGCCTTTTTCGATGCTGTGCCAGCGGATGAACAGCTTGGAGTATCTGGTCCTTATTAAGTTGAGTTCATCCTCAAAGGAAGCATTCTCGAAGAGGGCGTCTTCTTTGAAGTGGGCATTTTCAAATGATGTCTTGCCAATAAAATCGGCGTCCTCGAAGTGGGCTTCTTTATCGAACTGACTTTTAGTAAAATCGGTGCTGTTGAACTCCGCGCTGCTGAAGGAGGCACCGCGGTTAAACTCTGCGCCCTCGAAGTCTGCATCGCCATTGAACTTCACGCCATCGAACTTGGTAGTGCCGTTGAACTCCACGCCCGAGAAGTAGGCAGTATCGTTGAACCTTGTGCCTAAGAAGCCGACAGTGCCGCTAAATCCCGCGCCCCTGAAGTCGGCAGTGTCGTTGAACCCCGCGAACCCGAAGTCGGCATAGCCGTTGAACCCCGCGGTCCCGAAGTCGGCAATGTCGTTGAACCCCGTGCCTCCGAAGTAGGCATCGCCGTTAAAATGAGCATACTTGAAATCAGCTATATCTGTAAAGCTGGCGTTGAAATTTGCATAATCAAAATAAGCGCCCTCAAAATCGGCGTAATCATGGAACCGGCTATTGTTGAAGTAGGCATGATTTGGGATCTCCGATCCCAGAAAATCGGCATATTTGGAGAACTGGCTGCCGGATAGATCGGTGCCTTTCTTGAATACGGCTCCCCGGAAGCCGGCATGGCCTTCGAAACTGGTGTTTTTAAAGTCAACCGGCGTGCTGAATATGGTATTATTAAAATTCACCCATCCCTTGATGGTGCTATTGGCAATTCTAATACGAGATGCTATGGCCTTCTTTTGGCCGGATAGGTTGGTGTGATTTACCTGGTAGAAGAGGCCTTCCTCTACCGTTGGCAGGTTTGTCAATCTGTCCAAATCCAGGGCCCCCTCGATAGTGTAGCCGTCGTACTCCACCGGCTCGCCGGCTGCGATCTGCTCCAGGATCCTATCGGCAAAGACGGTTCTGCCATCAGCAGCAGTGGCGGATGATGCTGTCAAGAATACGAGAGCAGCCAGGGCAAGAATCCGGAAATGGGCCAAAGGGACTATTCCTCCTTACTGTAATGCAACGCTTTAACTACAAAAAATTTAGCCTGCTAAATCAAAGATGCCGGAAGGATAGGCAAGATCTCACATTCCTGTAATCCTGGATTTCGCGCAGTTGTTCACAGTTCATATGAGCGCTCGCCCTTATTCGAAATCGCTGTGGCCGGACTGATGTATCCCTGTCTCTGGGACCAAAGCTGGATTGAGCCGATTGAACTCTATTATGAAAATAATCTCTCCAGTCCAGTTCTCAATTCGAGACTGGTGATGCACAGGTTCCAGGCAAGCCTTAATAAGCTTTTAGGCAGTTAAAAGAATATCGTGGGCAGATATTTATTACCAACTGAGAACTGGCTGATTGCCCTACTCCTGGTGATCTTCATCGTCCTCATGGCCCCAGCATCATCCCAGGAGGAAGTGGAATTGGCCTCATCCCCTCAAATCTCAGAGCCATCTCCTGTTTCCCTTTCGGGTACTACTGTCCAGGCTCCTGATAGCATCCTGAAGGCCATAGATGCGGCCAGGCCGGGAGATCTCTTGATCGTTGAAAGCGGTGTATATCATGGTTCGATAAATATAACCAAAACCATATCCCTGATTGGAAGAGATACCGGCAGCGGGCCGCCGGTGATTGACGGCGACGGCAACGGCAGCGCCGTGATTCTATCTTCAGATGGAATATATCTAGAAGGCTTTAAAATAATCAATTCCAGCCTGAGGGAAGGAGATGCTGCTCTGAAGCTGATCTCCAGCAAGAATGTGGTCCGGGAGAATATCGTAGCTCAAAGCAATGCAGCGGGCATATCATTGTCCGGCTCGCAGGACAACCAGATCATAAACAATACCATTATGGAAAACGGCCTTCACGGCATATCCCTGGATCACAATTCATCACAAAATAATATCTCCATGAATTTAATTAAAGGAAATAACGGTAGCGGGATTGCACTCTGGAACAGCAGCGACGGGAATCTCCTCGAGGGAAACGACCTCTCCTCAAATCAATTGGGCATAAGCCTCTGGGATGGCTGCGATCGAAATCTGATTCTCAGAAATAACGCCAGTGCCAATGCCTTTAGCGGAATCCAGATCTATAAAAGTGCGGAAACCACCATAGCCGAGAATACCGCAGCATCGAACAATTATTCCGGAATTGCCTCCGTCTCCTCAATTAAAAGCAGGATCACGGACAATAATCTGAGCCAAAACAGGTACGGTATAAATCTGGCCGGGGCATCCGATGATGAAGTCACCGGGAATCTGGCCTGGTCCAATCTGATGCAGGGGCTCAAAGTAGCCGATTCTATGAATATAAGCCTCAAAGAAAACCAATTGCATAAAAATAGGGATGCCCTCTTCATCACAGACTCCCAGTCCGTTGAGGCATACTCAAACAATGCCAGCCTTAATGATTTGGGAATGGCCTTCCAGAATTGTCGGCTCTGCACAGTCAAGGAGAACATAATCTCCAAAAATGGCAACGGCCTGGTTTTGGCAGGATCATTTCAATGTACCCTGTCCTCCAACAGGATTCTCCATAATCGTCTTGAAGGGCTGGCTTTGGGGGGCTCCCACGAAAATCTGATCCAGGAAAACCAGTTGCAAGGCAATTACGATGGCATCTATATGGATAATTCCATCAATAATTCGGTCAATGGCAATGAGGCGTCAGACAATATCGATCACGGGATACTACTTTTTAATAACTCCCGCGGCAATGCCCTGGCGGAAAACCGCATGGAGAAAAACGGATGGGGCGTTCTCCTGGCCGAGTCCAGCCATAATATTCTGATCGACAACATTGCCAGGAAAAACTACTATGGCCTCTATCTTTCTTCATCTGAAGGCAATAATATATCCCAAAGTACCCTCTCTGAAAATATTTATAATTTTGGAGATATTGGATTTAAACAGCCCAACTCAGTGGACCGCAGCAATACCGCAGATGGCAAAAGGATCTATTATCTGGTGGGCCAGTCGGAGATCACCCTGGACGGCAGCTCAAAGGCTGGTGCGGTTTATTGCATAAACTGCCGCAATATAACCATCAGGGGCCTTTCATTTTCCAATAGCAGTAGAGCGGTATATTTCAAGAACACCACCGGATCCAATATAAGCGGCAACAGCATAAGATACTGCTGGAACGGCATCTTCCTGGAGGGCTCTTCCAGAAATCTGGTCCAGGCTAATGATGTCAAGGGCACAGAAAATGCCCTGTTCCTGGATGGCTCTGAAGGCAATATCCTCAAGGCCAATAAAGCCATCGACAATTCCTATGGCATAGTGCTTGAACGATCCCGGGGCAATTCCATAGAATCAAACCTGGCCAAAGTCAACTATGCTGGACTGGTGATGGCCGACAACAGCGATGCAAACACAGCCCGGAAAAATGATCTGGGTGGAAACGGCATAGGAGTTCATTTGAATGGCTCCTCCGGCAACCTTCTCTATCAAAATAATGCCGACAAAAGCGAGTTTGTGGGCATAGATATTGTCAATTCAAGCCAAAATGAGATCAATGAAAATAGAGCTTGTGCATGCTGGCTGGGGATATATCTAAAGCAGTCAGAGGATAACCTCCTCCAGGAAAATGNNCCAGAAGAGCGGCCTGTATCTGTTTGAATCCAATTCCAACAATTTAAGCAGAAATGAGGCTAATGCCAATGGACTTGATGGAATAGCCCTGGACGGGTCCCATAACAATAGCCTGAATGCCAATGACGCTCAGAGCAATTTAAGGACGGGAATAAGGATGATTAACTCCAGCCGGAATTTGCTGGAGCAGAACATGGCAGAGGAGAATTCCTGGGGAATCTATCTCGGCAATTCCAGCCGGGCAGTGATGAGAAAAAATTTTATGGCGGATAACACATATAACTTTTATTCACGGGGCTATAACGATATCGATGACTCCAATATAGTTAAAAGCGATTCCCGAAAAGAGAACGGCTCCGTATATTATCTGATAAATGATTCCAACAGGGTAATAGAGCAGTCATCAAATGCGGCAGTGATCTACTGCCTGAACTGCACCAATATGACTATGAGATCCCTCAACCTCACCAATAATGCCTATGGCATCCTCCTGGACAACAGCACCGGCATCAGAGTAGAAGGGTCAAGGCTGACCGATAACATGGTGGGGATGAGCCTGTATGCCTGCAATGACAGTCATCTGGAGGAAAATAGCATCCTGTCCAATGAAGGAGATGGCCTGGAGATCGTCGCTTCAAAGAATAATTCAATCCGAAGAAACAACATCAGCAATAATGAGGAGAGCGGCCTTGTCCTGGCCAATTCATCAGGCAATGATATTTCTTCCAATAGCATGGCCAGCAATCTCGGTTCGGGGATCCATCTCAATTCTTCCCGGGAAAATTCTCTGCAATCAAATCAGGTCCTGGACAATGGTGCAGGAATGCTTCTTGACTATTCAGGAGGAAATGCTCTCCGGGAAAACCGGATCGACAATTCGAGCCTCAACTTCAATGTCAACGGCAGCGGATATGAGGACTTCGAGAACAACATCTCCTCAGACAATCTGCTCAATGGCCGGCCTCTGTATTATCTTTTCAACGCCTCAGATATAGTCCTGAACTCCAGCAGCGGGGCAGGATCGGTATATGGTCTTTATTGCTTTAACCTGACCATTGAGAATCTTGACCTCATGGGGAATTATCAGGGAATATACCTTCGCAATACCACCGGCGCCAGGATAATTGGAAACAGGCTGACGGGAAATACCTATGGGCTGTCCTTATTCGGCTGTGAGAATAATCGCCTGGAGAACAATACCGCCATTGAAAACCGTTTCGGCTATAGCCTGAGCTTCTCGAGGAGGAATACCCTCCAGGGCAACCGTGCTCTCGGCAGCGCCCTTTACGGCCTATATCTTCAGGGCTCGTATCAGAACATCCTCAAGGATAACCTGATGGAGGGCTGTCGCTATGGTCTTGCTGTGGACCGGGAAAATGATATCGATATCTCAAACAGGATCGATGGGCGGGCAGTATACTTCCTGGTCAATGAGAGCAATAGGATTCTGGACAGCAGCTCTGCCGCAGGCACAATCTTCTGCTTCAATTGCAGGAATATCACCATTCGGGACCAGAACATCAGCGCTGCCTCTCAAGGCATTTCCCTCTTCAACAGCACAGACTCCACGATCGAGAAGAATTATCTTCGCCATAACCGGCAGGGAATATTCCTGGATAACTCCTCCCGAAATACCTTATTGGGAAATCGGATGGTAGAAAACGATGAAGGCGGCATCCAGCTATCCCATTCTCCCCGGAACACTCTTATAGAAAACCAGGCTGAAGCCAATAGAAACGGCATCATCCTCTTCTCTTCAAGAGACAATGTTCTGGCCTTTAATCTACTCTCTCTGAACAGAGAAAAAGGAATCTGTCTCAATAGCAGCCCTGATTGCCGCCTGACCAACAATAGTGCATATAAAAACGGCTACGGAGTCATTCTGGAATCATCGGGCAACTGCAGCCTTATTAACAGCAGCCTCTCCTCTAATCAGTATAACTTTGCCCTATTGGCGGAAGAGCGGGCCCATATGCTTCACTTCATTGGAACGGATAACCTGGCGGATGAAAAGCCCATCCTCTATCTCATCGGCTCGACGGGAAGGGTGATAGGTAAAAAGGATGATGCTGGGGCGGTATATTGCATTGACTGCAGCAATATCACAGTTTTAGACCAGGAGATCAGCAAAAATCACTGTGGGATTTGCCTGTACAATACCTCCGAGTCCCATGTGCTTAGCAGCAGCATCAGCGAATGTGAGAAGGGAGTCGTTCTCATCGACTCCAAGGATAACCTTGTAGATGACAACCATCTCCAGAAAAACGGCTTTGGCATATATCTAAAGCATTCTCTATCCAACCTGATCTCCCAAAATATGATTTCTGAAAGCCTTGAGGACGGTATCAAGCTCTTTGAATCCGATGGCAATCTCATATGGAAGAATGAGGTTTTATCCAGCCATTTGAGCGGCATCCACCTCGATCCCTCCAATAGCAACAATGTCACATCTAATTTTGTCTCCGACAATGCGGAAAGCAATGTAAATCACGGACCGGGAAGCGAGAGCAACAACCTGAGAAACAACGGGATGGCGGCTGCATCATCATCCACCGGGGGGAAGGACGGTAACGGCGAGGACAGAGATGGCATCGATTATTCCTCTCTGGTTGAAGAGGAGAAGTCCAAGCTATGCATGGGCAATATAGCCTTTGAGCCAGAAAGAGAGATGATTGTGGGGGAGGTCTATCGGGTTGAGGTTCGCATATCGATCAATGAGACGGTGCAGGATCTGATCGCCGGACTGTCATCGCAGGGAGAGGTCAAGGTGGAGAGCATTCCGGTCAGCACCTTCATGAAGGTCAGGCTTACCGGTCCGAAGTTTGATATCTCTACCATAACCGATGAAAGGCAATTGTTGGCCAAGAGCGGCTATCGGGAGTGGCTGTGGGATGTCACTCCCATGGAGTCAGGGATGCATGATCTCACTCTGTCTGCCTTCGCTGAGATAGTTCTGCCGGGACAGCAGCCCATGACTGTAGATTCGAGGGTATTTTCCAGCCATATCCAGGTGATGGCGAAAGAAGTGCCTGTGGCGGATAAGACAGAAGGATTCATCGAGAAGAACTGGCAGTTCATTGTGGGAACCCTGATTATGGGATCCGGTCTTCTCAAATGGATACTGGGCAAGATCAAGCCCAAATCCGGCAAGACCAGAAAGCAAGAGGAAAAGCCGGAGCAAAATAAGAAAGAGGAGAAGAATCAGGAAGAGACGGAGGAGGAGTAGGCCAAGAGAGAATAGGCTTTATCGGCCTGATTGATAAGTTGGCTTCAGGCCGTGCTGCCTAATCTCTGCCATTTTTATAGCCATCCAGCCGCCGCAGATTCAAGATCATACGCAAGATGTCTCAAAGCATTGATCTACCCAATCAGCGGGAGGCTTCCAGTCATCCGGCCAGGTCTCAGCATTCTTCTGCCCCAAAACCAGGACGGTGCTGTCATAGGCAGGATTTATGTCGCATCCATCCGGCGATACTGCCTCCACCTTGACCTGATTAACCTGCTTTCCGCCAGCTGTGACCTGAACCTGGTACATTATGGATATAGCATCATTCGGCTTTAAAGATATTATATTCCAGAACAGGGTATTGCTCTCCCGGTCATAGCTGGTGACATCAGGAGTGGCCTCTATCAGCTTCATGCCTCGGGGCAGGCTATCGGTGACTGTGAGGCTGGGGGTGCAGTTGCCATGGTTCTCTATCCTCAGCAGATACCAGACCAGATCGCTGGCCGACTCATTGACAAAGGCCCTCTTCTTGACCGTGATCTGATCGCCCTGGGAGGGAGCACAGGGCAGCCATCCGCATTCCAGGACAGAGATGTTGCTGGCAGAGGCCCAGCCTGCGGCGTGGCTTCCCGTCGCCTGCACCCTGTTGACCAGCCTGTTGCTCAGGTTCTCCCCAATCTCCAGCCAGAGGGTGACCTCAGACCGGTCGCCCACGGGCAGGTGGCTGAGGGACCAGTTGGCGCCGGAGTCGGCCAGGCTGGGTCGGAGGGAGGAGTTGACATAAACCGCTCCCGGAGGGAATAGGTCGTTGACATAGATGGGCGAGAGCATCTCATTGCCGTCGTTTTCAATGATGATTTTGTATCTGGCATATGCTTTGCTCTGGTTTTCCGGCTTGATGATCTGGCCTTCCTTGATCACATTTATATGGGGGCGATCGAATTTGGCGGTTCCCTGCAGGCTGGTCTTGTACTTGATGGAATATCTGCCCAGGTACTCCTGCTCCAGGTCCGTCTGGCCCTCTATAGCCTGGCGGTAGCTGGCTTTTCCGGTGAAGTTGGCCTGGCTTTGAATGTAGTTCAAGCCCGCCACCAGCGTCTCCTTATCCATCTGTGTCAGGCTGCTGTACTCCTCTCCCAGGTAGGTTTTTCCCGGATCACGGGAGTAGACTCCTTCCGTCCACTTGGATGATTGATTGGGCCAGTGGGGAGCGGTCCGGCTCAGGTCAACGGGGGCGGCGGAGAGATTGATATCCTTGTGGATGAAGTTGGTGTAGGTCTCGATCGCCTCTTCCGCAGAGTAATTTCCAGCTCCTGCTTCATGGCTCCTCTGGCTGCTTCCTACTCTCCTATCCCCGACCACGAATCCCTTACCGGAGACGGATCTGCTCGAGCTCAATTCTGAGCCGTATTCGTCTATCTTCTGATAAACCTTGAAGCTACCGATATAGTCGTCCTGAGAATCCAGGTAGGTCTTCTTGCCGTCCTCGCTCTTCTTTCTTGTACCAAACTGGCCCTGCCCTTCGAACTCAGAGTAAAGATCCACGATCGACTCGTTTTCGTCCAGCTTGATGCGACTGTCCAGGCTGATGTTTTTGGCATGGGAGACGGATCCGGTCACGGAAAGGCCTGTGACGCGGTTTCTGGCCTGAGTCCTATCGGTCCAGAGAGAGGAGGAGTTGAGGGTACGGCTGCCGTAAAGGCTGAGGGTCACCGGCTGATGCATTGCTGCCATTGACTTATTTGCCTGGATGGATTTGTTCTCGGTGATGATGCGAAGCTCTTCTTCGCTCTGGTAGGTGCCGCTGCCGTGCTCCCGNNTCTGTACCCGCCTCACCCAGGACGGTGACCATAGCCGTATCCTCGCTCTGCCATTTGATGCTGGAAGAGCGGGCATAGACGGTATTCTTTATCACAAACTGGGGGAGGGTGGTGGAGTAGTCATCGGCAACATTGACAAATCCCTCTCCGGATACGGATGAGGTCATATCAAACCGGAAGTTGCTCTCCGGGACCTGGACGATCAATGTGATCACAGCGCACTGGCTGGGGGCCAGGGTTCCCAGNNAGGTGCCATTTGCCGTCCTCCCCCGTATCCATGGAGCTGTAGAGAAGGATGAGCTGCTTGTCAATTACATCCCAGGCCACCACATCTTCCAGGGGCAGGCTGCCGTCGTTGCAGATGGTGATGGTGTAGGTGATATTCTCGCCGCGCTTGACCGTCTTCCTGTCTGCCTCCTTGCTCACATTGAGGGAGAAGATGTCCACCTCGGCAATGTCTGAGTCGAAGACCGAGCTGTTGTTCTCGGTGGTGGCTGTGACTCTAGCCTCATTGATCTGCAACCCGGAGGCATCTTCGTTTACCCTGGCCACCAGGCTGATGAACCTGGATTCACCCTGCTCCATGAAGCCCAGGTCCCAGGATACAAGACGGCCGGATAGGCTCCCATTGCTGTCGTCCGAGACATAGCTCATGCCCTGGGGCAGGGTGTCGTTGACCTGAACCGATGTCAGGTTCATATAGCCGGTGTTGCTGACATTGATGCTGAAGGTCACAGGGTCCAGGGCCTGGGCAAAAGTGGGATCGGCCTCTTTTTCTATGCTGATGTTCGCTGCCGCGTTCAGCTCCAAAGTGGCTTCGTCGCTCAGATTCATGCCGTCGGCGGAGATGGCCCGGACGCTGGCCCGGCTGATCAGGGTCTCGGGAAGGGGATCATCCAGAAGGGCTAGCAGCCCGATCTCTCTGCTATCCCCCGGCCCCAACGGCCCGGGGTCCTGCCAGCGCAGAGTATGGGTGCCGTTCGGCTCCAGACTGATATCCGGCTCCTGCTCGCTCTCCATGGATATGCCGGCAATTCCCGAGGAGAGCTGGTTGGTGATGTTGATGTCTCTGATCTCCGAATCGCCCAGGTTGGTTATCTTCAGGAAGTACTGGGCCTGGTTGGCGGGCGGGGTGGTCTGGAGTGAGCCCTCCAGAGATATCTCGATTCCGAAACCTTTTTTAAGTTTTAGAATCGATTTTAACATCGGATAATAATCTTTATCAATTCCTCCACCAATAGAATAAGGTTGGTCCCCAATTCCATCGTTATTTGAGTCGTTCCCATGATAATTGGGCCAAAAATTTCCGGTATAATTATTATAATCCGAGCCATTGTAGGTATAATTTTCTTTCTCTATAGAGTTCCAATCATTTTCTGAGTTGGAATAGGAATTATTGGTATTGTTCAGGGTATTGAAATAGATGACATTGCTGCTGGATGAATAAAGATGGATGCCTAAGATGTTGTCGATGACGGTGTTGCCAGAGATTATGTTGCCGCTGGAGGATTCGAGCCAGATGCCATTATGGTTATTAATGGCGGAATTATCAGAGATGTTGTTGCTGTTGGAGGAATCAAGGTAGATTCCGTTCTCGTCGTTGCCGCTGGCGGTGTTGCCCGAGATAATGTTTTCGCTGGAGGAATTGCTGAGGTGGATGCCGTGCAAGTTGCCGTTGGCATTGTTGCTCTCGATGGTGTTGTCGCTGGTGCCGTATCCAAGAAAAATACCGCCGTAGTGTTGGCCCGTGGCATCCTTGTTACCTTCGATGATGTTGCCCTTAACTGTGTTGCCGATGGATTTCGAGATATAGATGCCGCCATCGTTGTTGGCGGAAGCGGTGTTGCCATCGATGATGTTGTTCTTAGAACTCCATAGAACGATGCCTCGATCCTGATTATTTGTAGCAGCATTGTTCTTGATGGTATTATTGTTGGAATCCCAAATAATGATGCCGAGGTTGCTTTCTGTGACGGTGTTGCTCTCGACGGTGTTGTCGTTGGAGCTATTGGATAGATAGATGCCTCGGGTGTTTCTGGTAATGGTATTGACCTTGATGAAGTTGCCCGCTGAAGATCTTAGGAGGATGGAGTGGCCAATGTTATCGGCGATGGTGTTTCCTGCTAAAGTATTACCGCGGGCAGATTCGAGCCAGATGCCATTATGGTTATTAATGGCGGAATTATCAGAGATGTTGTTGCTGTTGGAGGAATCGAGGTAGATGCCGTTCTCGTCATTGCCACTGGCGGTGTTACCCGAGATGGTGTTGCCGCTGGAGGAGTCGAGGAAGATGCCATTCTCCCCGTTATCAC
>DAWB01000157.1 GCA_002505805.1 Methanosaeta sp. UBA80
GCAGCCGGTGCACAGGCTGTAGTCTATGGCGGTGATCTTCTTTTCCACGGTGATGGCCTGATTGGGGCAGCCCTCCATGCAGGAGCGGCAGCCGCTGCAGATCTCGGCATTGAATATGGGCCTTGTCGAGTGCTGGTCGGCCTTGCCCAAAGGCGGAGCGCAGCCCATGCCCAGGTTCTTGACCGCTCCCCCGAAGCCGGCCGGCAGGTGGGCCTTGAAGTGGGAGACCACAATCATACTATTGGCGGAAGCGATCTCAGCAGCGATCTTGACTTGGGAGAAGTGCCTTCCCGGAATGGACACCTCCTGGAAGCTGTCTCCTCTCAGGCCGTCGGCGATAATCACCGGCGCTGCCGCCACGGAAGGGCCAAAGCCGTGCTCCTCTGCCGTCTGCAGGTGGACCACGGAATTGCATCGGCTGCCGCCGTAGAGGGTATTGGTGTCGGTGAGAAAAGGCCGCGCCCCCTGATCCAGGATCTTCTCCGCTATGGGCCGGACCAGGATTGGACTGATAAAGCTGTCATTGCCCAGCTCCCCGAAGTGGATCTTGATGGCGGTCAGGTCTCCCTTCTTTATGACTTTAGAGAATCCGGCGGCGTCAAATAGCCTACGGATCTTGTTTTGCTTGCTGTCCTCGGGGCTGCGGGCCCTGATACCGGCGAAGTAGACTGTGCTCTTCATTCCTGCCACCACCAGATGTAAAGAAGGGGTATCTAGCTGCCAGTAGATGAGGTTAATGGCGGAGACCTCCGCCGCCCTGGAGGCGCTGCTGCCTGCGGTGCTGGAGCGGAACTTCCGGGGGGGAGCTTTGATGAAAAAGTTTTACATCCTGCAATGCAGATAGGACTACCGAGGATCTCATGGCCGAAGGAATTACTCGCATCTCTGTAAAAGGCTTCAAGTCTCTGGCTGAGGAATGCTCAGTCGAAGTTCGACCTCTTACGATATTGGCAGGAGCCAATAGCTCAGGCAAGTCGAGCATAATGCAGCCGCTCTTGATGATGAAGCAGACACTGGAGGCCACATATGATCCCGGAGCCCTTTTGCTGGACGGTCCTAATGTTCGTTTTACCGCAGCCGAGCAATTTCTTTCAAGATCGAAGAACAAAGTAGGAGACGGCTTTGAGGTTGAGTATGATTTAAATGGATCACGTTCTATTCGAGAATATTTTATAAGAATTCCAGGAAAAGGCATGGATATTGCAGAGATGACATATTTTGATTTAGTAAATGAGACAACAACGCTGCGGCCTGGAATGGGACATAGCGATCTACTTTCAGAGGTCACCTGGCTTTCTGATGTCTGGAATAACTTTGTAAGAATTCAGGGCGACGAAATAAACGAAAAAATGGAGATGAGGTCTTATAGATTCCGATGTTTCCTAGACATCGGATATTTCCCAATCAAAAAAACGGAGGATAACAACAACATCTCGCCTATTTTAGTGAAATATATTCCCGATACGTTCGGAAATTCTCTTCGCGAGATCATCCATATCTCTGCCCTCCGCGGCAATCCTCAACGCACATACAAAATCACAGCAGTGGGCCCTCAATTTCCCGGCCGGTTTGAGGACTATGTTGCCAGCATAGTGCATGAATGGCAGGATGATTCAGATCTCCGCCTGAAAAAACTTGAAGAATACCTTGAGCTTCTCGGATTAACCAGAAATGTGGGAGCTAAATCCGTGGATGATACTCAGGTCGAGATCCTCGTCGGTCGCCTTCCCGTGAATTCCGCTGAAAATTCAAATGGAAATGAAATGATAAGCATCGCAGATGTGGGATTTGGCATATCCCAAACTCTGCCGGTTCTTGTTGCCCTCCTGGCGGCAAAGCCAGGCCAACTCGTCTATATCGAGCAGCCCGAGATTCACCTCCATCCCCGCGCTCAAACTGCGATGGCGCAAATTCTAGCCGACATGGCTGACCGGGGCGTAAAAGTGGTGGTTGAGACGCACAGCTCTCTGCTGCTTTTAGGGATTCAATCTCTGGTTGCCCAGGGAACGCTCTCTTCCAAATGCGTCAAACTTCATTGGTTCAAGAGGCGGCTGGATGACGGCGTCACAGAAGTCACCAGCGCCGATCTGGACGATGCCGGTGCTTTCGGCGACTGGCCGGAAGATTTCTCTTCAGCGGAGATGGACGCAGATACTCGTTACATACATGCAGCAGAGGCACGTCTGGAGTAGAATTGATGTCATCATCCGCCGAATCGAAGCGCTTGGTTATAGATGCATCAGTAGCTACATCATCTGGAGAGCAAGGCCGAAGAGGTGAAATGTGCCAGAGCTTTCTCAGGGTCATGATCGACGAGACTGTCCATCGGCTGGTCATGACCAGGGAGATTGGCTCTGAATGGGATGTTCATTCTCATCCCTTTGCTCGTCGCTGGAGAAGGAGCATGAATGCCAGGAGAAGGGTAGATAGGCCTTCAGTCGATCGTGATCTGGCATTACGCAAACGAATAGATAAGGCAAATCCAACCGAAAAATCCCTTGCTGCCATGGAAAAGGATCTTCATCTGATCGAGGCTGCGAAGGCAACTGATAATCGTATCATATCTCTTGATGATACCGCGCGGCGGCTTTTTTCTACAGTTTCCGGCAGCATTGGCGAGCTTGGGCAGATTTTGTGGGTAAATCCAGCCAATGAAACGGAGACTCCTATCCAATGGTTGAAAGAAGGATCTCCAAATGAAGAACCAAGGATGATCCGCTCTTTTTCCTGATGAAGCCATCCGACGCCACCAGACGGAGACCGCCGCCGCCCTAGATGCGCTCCTGCCGGCGGTGCTTGGGAGGGCCCTCCGGGGGGAGCTATGATCTGATGGATAGAGAATTATATCCTAAGAAAACCAAAATATCGGCGATGAGTGAAGATGTAAGCCTGGTTTCCGTGAAAGAGAAAATCCATTCATTTGAGAAGAAGCACGGCTGCAGCCTTGGAGCATTTGAAGATCGAATAGAGCAGCTCCCCGAAGACTTTGAACTATGGGACGATCTTTTAGAGTGGAAAGCATATGCAGATAGTTTGAGAGAACTTGAATCAAGGATCACGGATTGAAAATGCTGCCAGCTCCAGAATCGTTTCAGAATGCACTCATCAAAAGCGTCATGAATTTCAAAGTCGTCCTTTAGCAAGAAGAGGATGGCTGCTACATTGTAAGCTGCCCCGCCCTTCCCGGATGCCACTCCCAGGGCGACAGCATGGATGAAGCCCTGTAGAGCCATCAAAGAGGCCATAGCCGGCTGCCTTGAATCTATGGCAGCATAATTATTTTGCTATATCGCCCTCCGCCAGCGACCTTGCCCCATATGCCACCAGCACCGCAAAGAGGGCATAGGCTAGGGGAAGCCACAGTGGCAGCCCCAGTACATCCGGCTGAGCATAAGACCAGGCACCTGCCGCCACGGGCAGTGCTTCGCATACCGGCCCCAGTACCGCACCGGCAGCCATGAGAGCCAAGACAGTGCTCCGCTCCACCCTGGGCACGGCCAGAATCGCCGCTGCTCCCAGGAGCAGGGCGGCAGCGAATATGAGCGGAAGACTATGGCTTAAAGTGAGGAAGATCACTATCTCCAGACCGATCCCCGCCAGGCAGAAAGGAAGAGCGCCTCGTCTCGGCAAAGGAACCTCTGCGAGAAGGCTTTTTACTATCAGCCATAAAGCGGCGGGAAAGCAGGCCCAGATGACCGGGAGCCAGGGGGGAATGAGGGGCAGCCCCCCGGTCTCGGCATAGNNCCCCCTGTCTCGGCATAGCTCCAAAGACCCCCGGCGACGCAGGCCGCTTCGGTCAGAGGCCCGATCACCGCTCCGGCAGCGGCAGTTGCCGGCCCCGAAGGACCCAGTCGGGCCATCAGCGCCAGCGGTGCGGGCAGGAGGCATAGCGCCAGAAGATGGGGCTCTCTCCAGAGAAGTAGAATGGCATACGATGCATACACGATCAGAGCGGCAATGAGGAAGAGGGAAAGGAGAGCTGACCTGTGGCTGGGTGGCAGGGAATCTTCTGGCATCAGGAAGCTTTTACCTCTGGGGAGTTTTAAGTAGCTGATGCTGAGCCCTAGTGTCTCGTCAAATATCTAA
>DAWB01000093.1 GCA_002505805.1 Methanosaeta sp. UBA80
CAGAAATGTTACTATGCCTTACCATCCCCTCCCACTTCTCCCCCCCAAAATTCGCGAATATCCCCGCATCCCCCTTCGCGACAGTCACATTCCCCTCGAACAGATCCCCCTGCCCCGCTAGCTTTGTCCACTCCTTCCCGCATACCACCGCCACCTCCGTCGCCCCCGGCACCTTGATCTTGAAATGGTAGCTCTGCCCGGCCTGGAGACTTCTCTCCATGGGGCTGTAAAGATGCGCCCCTACCTCCCCGAACCTGCCGAAGGTCAGGGGAAAGCCGCTCTCCACTCCGGATGAGGCATTGATGTTGTACTGCATCACCGACTTGTACACGCCGGGATCATCTTTCTTTTTGGCATAAGCCCGGAGAGCATAGCTTCCTGCCTGGGGAAGTCGGGCAAGGATCTCGTAATTCTGCCCATCCCTCTGGCAGAGGGTTCGGTCCTCAAAGACCTCCGAATCCGACTCCAATCCGGCCATCATCACCACATCCTCTGGAGCATAAACCGAGAGGTTGACCTCTCCCCCCGCAGAGATGCTCCCGTTCCTTTCCATCGCCGCAAGGCCCAGGTTGAAGAAGTCCGACTCCACGTAAACCAGATCCTCGAACTGTGCCTGAGAAAGTGGCCGGTCGAGAAGCTGCCAGCTCTCCTCCTCCGGCAAGTGGTCGAATATGAACTGATCGGGTGGCGTCATGAAGTAGTGATCATCAAACCAGCGATGGTACTTCCCATCTCTTCCCAGGTATCCCGCCCCCCAGGTGGGATCCATGAGATACCAGGAGCCATTTATCTTGACCGCATTCCAGGCATGATTAAAGGGCCCCGCAAACCTCTGCCCCGGTCGGTAGCTGTATCCTTTTCCGTAGCCGCGGATCTCCACCGTCTCCAGCCCCGCCTCCTCGGCCAGGGCGGAGAAGAGATCAGAATAGCCGGCGCAGACCGAGCTTCTGCTCTTCAGAACATCCTCGGATTTGGTCGAGCTGAGCCTTCCCGCGAAATAAGATCCCAAATCATAATCGATGTTCTGGCAGATCCAGCGGAATATGGCCCTGGCCTTCTCTTGCTCATTTGCCGCCGGTTCTATGAGATAGGCAGCAAGGCTTTCTACCGACAGCTCCTCCGAGGCTGGCGCTGCCAGAGCATGAGCATTGATTTTATCATAATTGTAGCTCTCACTATAGCTGTAATTTTGGATGGCCTCTCCACCCAGGGCGGCAAGAGATTTAGATTGATTGCCTTGTCCATCTGCCGGAGGTATAAAAGAAAAAAGAATGAAAATATAGAAGAGAAATATCACCTTCAAAATAGCCACCCCGCGCCGAATCATTCCCATCTCCATTGCCTAGAGCACAATCTCCATCATATCGTGCCCCAGCGGCCATTTTTTCAGGGCTATCTCATGAGGCGGATAGAGATGGCTGCAGTGGGTGAGAAGCAGCCTCTTGGCTCCCAGCCTCTCTCCCAAAAGTATAGCCTCATCCGCGGTCATATGCTTGCTGATGGTNNGGTTATGGCATCGGCCAGCATCAGATCGGCTCCCTTCATCAACTCCAGGCTTTTCTCGGGAATCTCCATCTTGGTGTCGCTGGTTATGACAACCACCTTCTTGCCGTCGTCGATCCTCACTCCCACCGTCTCCAGAGGAGGATGGTTGACAGGCAAGAGAGTGAACTGCATTCCCGCAATTTCAAAAGGCTGATAGGCCTCCACATCATGCCGAACCGGGGAGAGGAAGTAGAGGTAGTTGAGGATATAGTCCATGGTCTCCTTAAGGGCATAGACATCCACATGGCTCTGCACTCGATGAAAGTCCCCGAAGCCAGCATAATGATCGTAGTGAGCATGGGTCCAGATCACTCCGTCCACGCTGGCAATATCCTTTTTGAGGAGCTGCCAGCGCAGGTCGGGGCTGCTGTCCACCAGCACCCGTCCGTCTTCCTCGTCCGACTCGATCAGAACGGAAAACCTCATCCTCCGGCTGCGGCCCCCCCGCAGGGCATCCATGCAGGCCGGGCACTTGCATCCGATCTTGGGCGTGCCTATGGCGTCTCCTGTCCCCAAAAGAGTGATCTTCATCCAGTCCCCGGGATACGAAAAGCAGAGCGGTTCAATTCAGAACGCCTCTCATGCCGCCACGCTTCTCTTGTAGTCGGAGATCCGGCGCCGGAACTCCCCTACCGACCTCTCCAGATCCTCCTGGGAAAGCTTGCGGCGGTCCTCCAGGAGGGCATTGAGCACCGCCTCACGGATCACCAGGCGCAGGTCCGATCCGGAGTAGCCCTCGGTCATCTCCGCCAGCTTTGCTGTGTCCGCCTGAACATCTATAGGCAAGAGGACCTTGTCCAGTATCATCCGCCTCATGGCCAGATCCGGCAGGGGGAAGGTCAGCACTTTATCAAACCGCCTCCAGGCGGCATAATCCAGAAGTTGGGGGTGATTGGTTGCCGCCAGGAGCAGGACTCCGTGCTCCACCAGGCTGATCTCATCAATGGCCTTGAGCAGGGAGTTGACTGCTCTCTTCATGGCTCCGTGCTCGTCGGAGGTCCTGGTCTTGGCCACGAAGTCGAACTCGTCTATGAGCAGGATGCAGGGTGAGAGTCTCTTGGCCAGCTCGAAGACCTTATCGATGTTCTTGGAGGTCTCGCCCAGATACTGGCTGGTGATCATGGAAAGCCGCACCTCCACTATGGGCAGGGAGAACCGTTTGGAGAGAGCCCTGGCGGTGGAGGTCTTGCCCGTCCCTGGGGGCCCTACAAAGAGAAGCTTTCCAATCTCATACAGGCCAATCTCCTCCAGGTACTGCCGGTTCTTGATGGCTTTTCCCATCTTCTCAATCTCCGCCTTCTGCTCCTCATTGAGCACCAGTCCGGCGATGCTGTCTCTCACATCCTCAGGGGCCTTGATATAAGCCAGCTTGAGAAGCTCATCCGCCTCCTTGGCGTCCTTGCATAGCTCCTTTATTCGGGCGTCGATCCACTCCCGGTCGGCGGAAAGAGGCCTGTTCTCTTCCCTGGCTTGGGAGTAGCTGACATTGAGAGAATCGTAGTTCTCGAAAAAGTAAGCCAGGGTGGGATTGGATCTGATCCTTTCCAGATCCCTCTGATTGGCAAACCACCTGGCAGCTACATCGAATACTGTGAGCCGGAGTTGGGAGCCAAACTCCTCAAAGGCCACGAAGGTCAGATCCTTTATGACCGATTTTACATTGATGATTCCATAGATCTTCTCTACATCGGAGCTGGTCACATAGATGGGCCTTTTTACGCCCCTGCTTTCAGCATCAAAGTAATGCTTACGAATATTGGGTGGCAGGTCGTCTTCGGTCAGATTCTCCTTGCGATTATATATGTCTGCAGTCAAAAGCAGCTCAGCAACCTCGATAGCATCCAGCTTATCTCTGCCATTCTCTGTGCCCATCTGTAAAGCTCCGTGGAATTGAACTAAAGTAATGACTGATAAAAAGAGATAAACCTTTCCGTATCCCAAGACACTTGTAGAGTCCCGAAACTCTTG
>DAWB01000195.1 GCA_002505805.1 Methanosaeta sp. UBA80
GGCATCCCGATCATTGGCCCGACCTTTGCAGATCCCGATATCTACGAGAAGGAGCTTTTGAATCGCCTGGAACCATACGAAATGCAGGATGAGGTGCCCGAAAATTCGTCTTCTGCCATAGAGACGTCGCCGCTTAGGTAAATTGTGGTTGTATTAAGTTGAGATTATTAAATTAAAAATTCTGTGCGCCTGTTCAAATCCGGAAGTGGAAGCAACCGCATAGTTCGGAGGAAAATTCCTGAAGATTCATGATAGGAGGCTTTGAAGTGCTCTCGAATGAACTCTGCAGTCCCATGCGCATATTGCTTGCCGAAGACGATCCTTGTAGCCAGGAATTGATGCTGAGAATGCTAAAGAACATGGGACTCCATGCAGATGTGGCCAATAATGGCCTTGAAGTTCTTCGCAATTTAGAAACTCGGTCATATGATGTCATTCTAATGGACATACAAATGCCCAAGATGGATGGCCTTGAGGCAACCAGAGCCATACGCCGTCGCTGCCACGATCGAAGCATAAAAATTATTGATGAGGATTACCGATGATCAACGTCCTTAAAAGCAAGCGAGAAAGCTCTCGCTTTCAGATCCTGGTGGAGATAGCTGCCCACCAGCCAAATCTGCGCCAGAAGGAGGTAGCGGATAGCCTTGAACTGACTCCACAGGCCATATCAGAATACATTAAGGAGCTCGTGATGGAAGGCCTGGTTACGACAGACGGCCGCATGCGATACAGGATCACCAAGGAGGGAGTGGAGTGGCTGCTAGAAAGCGCCGCTTCGCTAAAACAGTATGCTCGGGTGGTTATGGAGGATATCATCAGCCATGTCTCCGTCTGGAGCGCATTGGCGGAAACAGACCTCGTCAAGGGTGATAGAGTATCTCTGGAGATGCGAGATGGGCTCCTTTATGCGAATAAAAAAGAGGGCATAGAGGCCAACGGCATGTCCATCTCCGATGCATTTGCGGGTGAGGACGTAGGAGTATCGGACCTAAAAGGCCTGATAAGCCTAGATGTGGGGCGAATCGTCCTATGCAAGGTGCCGCGAATCCAGAACGGAGGGTCCAGAAATGTCGATAGCGAACTCCTAAGAGACAAGGTATCAGGCAGTATGATGGTCAGCGCTTTAGGAATTGAGGCTCTTGTGGCGCTTAGAAGGGCGGGCAGAGAGCCGGACGTGATCTTTGGGGCCAAGGAGGCTGCGGTGGAGGCCGCTTATCACGGTATCAGTTCGGTCATCGTCAGCGTGGACGAACAGATCCCCAGAATCCTGGAACGCCTGGAATCTGAGGGTCTGAAGTACGAGCTTTTTGACATAACGCTCATCTAAAAATACTAGGCGGCATGGTTTGCCGCCTCATTGACCGTATCTCTGTATTTGGTCCTCAATCAGCAGTGCTATTTTCCGACAACGGCGGATAAGCGAAGGTCCCGTTCCTGTATACATCGAAGTTCAAGCCAGGGCAGTATTTGTCGATGAATTCCTGATGCATCGCCTGCGGGTCTAAGTCTTCAAATAGCTCCGGATTCAACCACTTGGCCATGTACGCCACTGCTATTGGATAACTGAAGCCGTAGGAAAGCCCTTCGTCGATGATATAGACCCTGCCTTCTTTAACGGCTTTCACATCGACAAGCTCAGGCCGGTTCAGGATCTCTTCCCGGGCTTTGTTCATGATCGAGAAATCATTCGCCGGATATCCTACATCATCTCTCAGCTGCTTGATTATGATGTCTGGATTGCTTGTTACCACAGCCTCGGGGTCAGCCTCAAAGTAGAGGGGTGAGTCCTGGAATATGTTTATTCCACCGGCCATCTCGATATATGTCTGAGCGCCTGAGCCATTGCCTCCATATGCCTTGTAATTGCCGAATGAGGATTCCACATACACACTGGGCTTCTCTGCGTCAGCTAAGCCTTCCGTTTTGGCCTTTATAGCGTTGATATACTTGTACAGGAAGCTATCCAGGTAATCCTCTGCCTCATCTCTGCGGTTCAGGATATATCCCAGCTTTGTGGTTTCCTCAGAGAAGGAATAAGGCGTTTTTGAGGTGAAATCGAGGCCGACCACGGAGGTGTTGCCGGGAAGCTTATCATAGAGCTCCTTTGTCCATGAGGTTGCGCCCAATAGCAGATCGGGTTGATATTTGAATATCGCCTCTGGATTTGGAGGATAACCTCCGATTGATGGCATTTCGGCGCCCTGGGGGAAGAACACGTCCTTTTTCTTGGTGCTGTCTTCGATGGNNGGCAACCACCTTGTCAAGCTCGCCGAACATCCTCAATGCCTCATTGTTGTATATCGATATGGAGACAATTCGCCGTACAGGCTTATTGATAGTAGCTACCCTTTTGTAGCTATCCACTATCGTAAGGTTCTCTTCTGTCCCTGCAATGATCTTTTTTATCTGATCCAAATCAAGCTCATTCACACTGCCATCGTAATTGGCATCGGCCAAATCCGTCGATTCCCTAGTTCCGCTGATGATTTCCTCCACATAGACGATATCGCTTTCGTCTATGGTCTGATCCATATTTGCATTTCCGTAAATTCCTAAGCTGAAGCCTGTCTCATTCGCAGATACTGCCAATATGACGAACAACAGGCAGAATGCGACCATCATGATGTCTATTATCTCTTTCATACTTGCCTCAATAATCATAAAAATATTAAAAAAGATCAGATGGATGAGCCTGTGGGATATGTGTAAACGCCATCA
>DAWB01000031.1:0-262 GCA_002505805.1 Methanosaeta sp. UBA80
CCCTGATACCGACTCCGTAACATCTGCAATAACCTATGCCAATCTCAAGAATGCTATGGGCATGAAGGAGGCCGTGCCGGCAGCGGCGGGAGAGCTCAATGGGGAGACCAAGTTTTTGCTGGACTACTTCAAGGTCCCCTACCCAGAGACGCTCACCGATGCCACAGACAAGCAGGTCATACTGGTAGATCACAATGAGATGGCTCAGGCGGTGGACAAGCTCAATCCGGAGAACATTGTGGAGATCGTGGACCACCACAAG
>DAWB01000031.1:398-1577 GCA_002505805.1 Methanosaeta sp. UBA80
GGTGGAGAAGCTGGCCAAAATAGCCGGCGTGGACCCCATGTCCTTCGGAATGGAGCTTCTAAAGGCCAAGAGCAACATGTCCGCCAAATCGGCCAAGGAGATCCTCCTGGGCGACTTCAAGAAGTTCGACTTCTCCGGCACCAAGGCTGGCGTGGGCCAGGTGGAGGTCATGGATCTGGCCGATCTTGCACCCAAGAGGGCGGCGATTCTCGATGAGATGAACAAGATGAAAGAGGCGGAGAAGCTGGACATGGTGGTGCTCATGCTCACCGATGTGATGAAGGAAGCCAGCGATCTCTTGTTCGTAGGAAATGACGCTGCTGCGGCGGGATTTGAGAAGGCCTTCGGCGGAAAGCTGGCCAACAGCTCCATCTACAAGGAGAAGTGCCTCTCCCGCAAAAAGCAGGTCGTACCGCCTCTGGAAGGCGCTTTCAAGAAGTAGATACTCCGGAAGAAGAAAAGGATGGCCTGTGGCATCCTCTTTCCCGCTGTTTTTTTAGGCCTGCCGTCGTCCGTACTACCTGGAAGGATGCACCTTTTCCCCATCCATCCTTACCAGTGGCTTGGAGAGATGCCTTCTGGCGCAGGGAGGAACCTCATAGTATCCCCGCTCCAGGCGGCAGGGAGAGATCTGGCTTACAGGCCCCGGTGACTGGGTCTTGCAGCGCCGGCAGCGGTATCCCTGGCCGCGTCCCGCCGACTCCATCCTCTTGCCGCACAGGGAGCAGGTGGGTGCAGTAAGTATCTTTCTCTCTGAGAGGCGGAGGATGTTGATCTTTTCCAGATTGAGGGTGCTGTCCCTCACCGATCCGAAGACTTCCAACTCATCTCCTGCCGCAAGCTCTCGGATAGTGGAGCGGAAGTTCTTGGTGGGCTCGAAGGCAGCACATTCGATCCGTGCACTGCCGCTTTCCAGGGAAAAGAAGAGATGGCCTCCGGCTATGGGCCGGGCCGGCTCAGTCACCCTTCCCCGCAGCCGGTAGCTCTGGCTGTCTTTGACCCGCCCTATGGAGCCTTCCAGGATGTGGGCGTCTGTCCCTTGGTTGGTTTGGAATAGGACGCTTCTCTCTGCCGGCTCGGACTCTATGCATTGAAAGGCCGCCTCTATTGCCGATATGTCCGAGCCGCGGATCCCGAACAAGACCGGATCGGCGGAGTGGGGGGCAAATACGATGCGCG
>DAWB01000031.1:1587-2105 GCA_002505805.1 Methanosaeta sp. UBA80
GGCGAGGGCTGCCCCAGCACTGCCTCTCCCGGTAGGCGATCAGCTCATAGGTGGAATCGGGCAGATCGGCTCCCACCGCTGCCAAAGCTCCTATCAGCCCCCGCCCCTTCTTGAAGCCCCGGTACCAGATCCCTTCTTCATCCAGCAAACCTCTGGCCTCATCTATCTCCAGGATCTCGGTGACCGCCCGGCGGTAGAAAGAGGTCATCTTCTCCGTCACCTCATGGGCTATGACCAGGCCGGGATTGGTATTGGCTCCGGAGAAATCGGATAGCTGGAGAAGGGTCTTTAAAGCCGTGTCCTTGACCTCATCGAACCGCCTGCTCTCTATCTGGAAGGCCAGGGCGGCATTGCCCCGGGTTTTAAACCTTGCGCAGGGATTGAGCCGGATCAGCCTGGGCCTGCCTACAATCTCTCCCAGAGGCCGCAGCCTCTCCATGAGCACTGCGGCCAGGTAGGTGGTGCAAAGTCCTCTTTCAGAATCGGTATCATCAATTCCAATGAACATGGTCAACCTT
>DAWB01000031.1:2152-11019 GCA_002505805.1 Methanosaeta sp. UBA80
CTGCTATCTCCGTCCCAGGAGCTTTGACCTTGCCGCCCGAAAGGGGGATCTTTTCCTGCTGCTCAAGGTCCTCACCAACATAGACGGCCTTAACGAGCAGACGGCTACCGAGGTGCGCCGCCTGGCCATGCACCTCTTGGCCAGCCCCATACTGGTGGGAGAGAAGAGCCGGGATCAGTACCTGGAGCGGGGAGCGGTGTATTTCAGGTATGGCATCCCCACCCTCAGCCTGAACACACTGGCCGACTGCCTTTTGGACGATGCTCTGCCCCTGGTTTATGCTGCCCATGGAGGGCTTTATGTGCGCATCAACGGGGCCAGGATGAGGGAGATGCGCCTGGAGAGGGGCATATCCCTGGGCGCCCTGGCCTCGGAGATCGGCGTATCCCGTCGTACCATCAGCAAGTACGAGGTCGAGGATATGGACACCTCCGTGGACGTGGCCCTCAAGCTGGAGGAGATCTTCCAGCAGGAGCTGATCCAGCCCGTGGACCCATTCCATGTCGGCCCATCGGTTGCGGATAAGGGGCTGGTGACGGACGATATCCTGCGGCTGCTCCTGGACATAGGCTTTGAGGTAGTTCCGACAGCCCAGGCCCCCTTCAATGCCATAACCAGAAACCGGGATCTAGTGGTTCTGACCGGAGTAAGCAAATTCTCATCCGGCATGCTCAAAAGGGCCCGGCTCATGAGCAGCCTCTCTGCCGTGGCCAGGGCCAAGTCGGTGGTCATTGTGGATGGGGAGACAAAGATCGAGTGCATCGAGGAGACGGCATTGATCGAGAAGAGGGAGCTGGAGGAGATCGATGCCACCAGGGAGTTCGAGGATCTAGTGGCGGAGAAGCAGAACCGATGATAGTATCAGGCATGGGAGGCTGCCTTCATCGTTACGGAATAGTCTCTTGAAAACAGTGTCCTCAGCTCAAATGTTCAATCGTTGCAGTCTTCATTCATCACCATCTTAATGGCCACCCTTCCAATCATCCGGCCAGATTCGAGACCTTTGTCGTTATCGAATCGGTAATGAATTCCTCCGTAGAGGCGCGAGAGTGCCGCTTCATCGGCCATGGACAGGAGGCGATCTTTTTGGGCAGGGAAATATGCAGGCCAGGACCGTCGAAGCTGCACCGGAAAAGGTTGCATGCCCCGGGGTATAGGAAGGAAAAGGCGGCTTGCCGATAGGCGTGGAGATCTCCGGATCGGCCAACCAAGGGCGAAGCAACAGTAATGGTATTGGTATCCCAGCAGCTTATGCCTGCATCCATGAGAGCGATGTTCAGCACCGCCAGGGTGCGTGCCGATTCAAGCTCGTCCAGATTATGCTCGATTATGAGATCGCAGGCGATATCATTCCAATGTCCTGGTGGGGGAAAGGTTCCGGACCCAGATATGTAATGGGAAAAATGGATCATGGACCTTTCGGCCCAGCCGCAAATCCTTTAGAATCTAGTGTCCGTGGCAGCATTTATGAGGGTGGCTGTGATGCTCTGCATCGTGGATATGCTCGTGCTCGTGCACTTTCCCGTTGTGATCATGAGGATGGGCATGCTTATCTGTGGTATGGCAACACATAGGCTTTCACCTCCTTATCAAGTTTTCTTTGCTAATTTAGCTATATATTCTTTACTAAAGACAATTTCAGAACTTAATGGTGGATTTTTCTAAGAAATAAAGTCAATTATTGTAGCAAAATAGTCGTCTCAGCTGCATAATACTTTTACTTATCTATGGACTCTAAAATAAAAAAGTAAGATGTTTTTAAATCAAGTATGAAATATTGCTGGGCATGGGATCTGAGATCGGATGTCGGCCATTTTCTGCCGCATCATCAGATGACGGCTTTAATTGGGATTTAATCGACTGCTGATCGCTTTTTCCAGATAAGGACAGGTCGCGCATGAGGCACCAATCAGCCGGTCAGCATTGCATATTCGGCGAATAGACCTATATCAATGCATAAAAGGGCTTTTTAATCTGAGATCAATATCAATTTGGCTAGAGATAGAGCCTGCAATCCATAAGTGCTTCGTCGTCTGTAGCAATTGATATGCATGATAAATCATCCCTGAGCTAAAACGGTTTAGAGAAAATTTATCAACCAAATGGATGCAGTCTTCGCAGGGGACTTGCATGGCTGAAAGAATAGTGATTGTGGGATTGATTCAGACCTCACCCTCCAGTGATCCGGATCTGAATATGGAACTGGCTATGGAAAAGGTGAGATCGGCAGCAGAGAGAGGAGCACAGATCATCTGCCTGCCGGAGCTGTACCGCACCCTTTACTTTCCCCAGATGGACCAAGGGGATTTTCAGCATCTGGCGGAAACCATTCCCGGCCCTTCCACAGATGCCTTCTCCCGCCTTGCCCTGGAGCTATCCATAGTGATAATAGTTCCCATATTCGAGAAGGACGAGGCCGGTTTCTACAACTCCCTGTCGGTGATCGATGCCGACGGCAGCATTCTCCCGGTCTATCGCAAGGTGCACATTCCCCACGATCCCCTGTTCTATGAGAAGAGCTACTTTTCTCCCGGAGAGGAGATCCGGGTTTACGATACCCGCTATGGCAAAATCGCCGGTCTGATATGCTTTGACCAGTGGTTTCCGGAGGCGGCGCGGCTGGCGGCCCTGTCCGGCGCGGAGATCATATTCTATCCCACGGCCATAGGCTGGATCATAGGCCAGGAAGAGCCGGAGGAGGGCGACTGGCATGATGCCTGGGAGACGGTGCAAAGAGGCCATGCCATTGCCAGCAGCATCTCTATAGCGGCAGTTAACCGGGTGGGGCGGGAGGATGACCTCGTCTTCTGGGGCAGCTCCTTTGTCTGCGACTGTTTCGGCAAAATCCTTGATCGAGCCAGCCGCAGCAAGGAGGAGGTGCTGGTGGTGCGGCTGGACCTGAGCAAAAACCAGGCGATTCGGGAGAGCTGGGGCTTCTTCCGCTGCCGCCGCCCAGACCTCTACTGGCCCCTAATCGAGATGGTACGGGAGAGGGAGGTGACGGGAGGGGCAAAGGGATCTGGGGAGACCCCCCGCACCTTAGGCTATCATATGCCAGCGGAATGGGATAAGCATGAGGCCATCTGGCTGGCCTGGCCCTACGATCTGGACAGCTTCCCGGAGATAGAGGCGGTGGAAAATGCCTATGCCGCAATGATCCGGGCCATCCATAAGAGCGAGATCGTCAACCTCCTGGTCAGGGATGAGATGATGAGAGGAGAGGTGGCAGACCGGCTCAAGAGGGATAAGGTCGATCTGGGACGGATTCACTTCCATATCCTCAGCTATGCAGATGTCTGGTTCAGGGATTATGGCCCCACCTTTGTGGTCCGGGAAGATTGCGAATCCGACGAGGGCCGACTGGCAGCGGTATCCTGGATCTTCAACGCCTGGGGAGAGAAGTATCCTGAGCTGATGGCAGACGCCGCCATACCCGATCTGATCAACCAGGACCTGAGGATCAGGCTTTTCAGGCCGGGCATAGTCTTAGAGGGCGGCTCCATTGATGTCAACGGCTGCGGAACCCTCCTGACCACAGAGCAGTGTCTGCTCCATGAAAATAGAAATCCGTCTTTAAGCCAAGAGGAGATCGAGGGCTACCTCAGGGAATACCTGGGCGTCAGCAAGATCATCTGGCTCAAGGAGGGCATAGCCGGGGACGATACGGACGGCCATGTGGATGACATAGCCCGCTTTGTCGATCCTTTAACAGTTCTCTGTGCCTATGAAGACGACCCAGAGGACGAGAATTACCTGCTGCTCAGGCATAACTATGAGCTTCTCTGCCGGGAGACGGACCAGGAAGGCCGCCCCCTCAAGGTGATCAAACTGCCCATGCCCGCGCCGGTAGGCAGCGAGCGCCGGCTGCCGGCCAGCTATGCCAACTTCTACATCGGCAACGATGCCGTCCTGGTCCCGGTCTTCGGGGACAAAAACGACGGCAAAGCTTTGCAGATAATCCAAGAGGCCTTCCCGGGGAGAAAGGTGGTGGGCATCAACTGCCGGGAGATGGTGGCGGGCCTGGGAGCAGTGCACTGCGTCAGCCAGCAGCAGCCGGCAGTTTGAGGATGGAAAATAGAAAAATAGTCTTTGTTGACTATGGCTCTTGGCCACCCGTCAGCTCAGCAGCTATGGCAAAGGCAGATTCGGCTTCGCTTGTCTTTCCCTGGGCTTGAAGCAGAATTCCTTTATTGATCCAGGCTTTGACATACCTCTGGTCCAGTTGAATGGCCTGCTCAAAGCAAGGAAGTGCCTGGTCCAGCCTGCCCAACTCACCAAGAGCGCTGCCCTTGTTATTCCAAGACTGGGCTAGGCTGGGATTGAGGAAAATAGCTTCATCGCTGGCTTTTATGGCCTCCTCATATCTGCCCAGGGCCAGCAGAACCGAGCCTTTGCCGCTCCAGGCCTCAGCGTAATCGGGCTTTTGCCGGATGGCCTCATCATAGGCTGCTATTGATTCAGAATACCTGCCCGTTTGATAGAGGGCATTGCCTTTGTTATGCCAGGCCAATTCATATTTGTTATCCAGCCGAATGGCTTCTTCATAGCACTTTATGGCTTCATCCATCCTTCCCAGAAATGCAAGTGCTACACCTTTGTTGGTCCAAGCTTCGACATAGCTGGAATTAATGCTGATGGCCTGATCATAGGCAGCTATGCCCTCTTCGAATCTTCCCATCATGTCCAGAGCCACTCCTTTACTGTTCCAGGCCTCGGATGCAGCGGGATCCAGTCTGATGGCCTCATCATAGGCTTTGAGGCTCTCCTGGTACTTTCCGATGCCTGAGAGGAGATCCGCTTTGCCCAGCCATGCACTGGCATTGCCTGGATCTGAGCTTATGGCAGCATCATAAAGCGCCTCTATGGATCCGAATAGCTTTCCCTGATAGGCCAGAGCGAGGCTCTTACCTGCCCAGGCCAGGCCGCTTTCAGGATTGAGCCGGATGGCTTCATCGAAAGCCATTTCCGCCTCTTTATATCGACTCAGGTTGATGAGAACCAGGCCCTTGCTGCACCAAGCACCCTCAAAATCCGGATCAAGCCTTATCGCTTCATCACAGGCCTGCAAGGCTTCATCATATCGGCCCAATATATCGAGAGCGGAGCATTTGCTGTTCCAGGCCCGGGAATTGCCGGGATCCATTTCAATTGCCTCATCCAGGGCCAGAAGCGCTTGATCATATCTTCCCAGATTCTTGAGAGCCTCTCCCTGGTCGAGAAGATCTTGTGCGGTATCCTGACATTGAACCGGCAATGCCGATGCGAGAATGAAGGATAAAATGATAAGAATGAATCTCATAATAGCAATAAATCTTTTGAAAGAATATATATCTGTCGATATAAGCTTGAGACGGGATCCTGCCGTTTCAGGCATATTGGGGATTGATTACTGGTCCTTGGGCATAGATAAGATCTCACCCCAGTAAGAGGAATTTGATTATAACAAAATCATAAATAGAGCCGCTATATGGTTTCCCAGCAAAGAAAGCTATATTTATCTGCAATACTGCATTGGATTATGTCCCCAGCAAAATACGGCAGCAATTTTAAGGGTGCGCTGGTAGTCGGCGGCATCATCATCGATCTGATTGCATCTTCTGATGAGTTCAAGGTTATCGATGGCAACATCTGCTTTCCCTTTGACACCAAGATCACATTGAAGGATCTCAAGCAGGATATTGGCGGCTCGGCGCATAACCTGGCCGCTAACCTGGCCACCCTGGGCACAAACACATATATTCTCGGATCTGTAGGCCGAGGCGATTATGGCGAAGAGGCCCTCCGAAATCTGAGAGTGCACGGGGTGAATACAAAATATGTGACCCTCAAGGAAGGCTCTACCGGCATGTCCCTGGTCTTTCTGGTCAAAGGGGAGAAGACGGTCCTCACCAGCCGGGGGGCGAACGATCTGCTGGGAGAAGAAGACCTCAATTTGGAGGTCTTCGACAGGATCGATGCACTGATACTGACCAGCCTTAACAGCCCGGACAACGCCCGCCTTATGAGAAGAGCGGTCCAGGAGGCAAAAAGAAGAGATCTTTTCATACTGACCAATCCCAGCATGAGCATGGTCACCCACCGGCCCGAGGACCTGAAATATGCCATGAAAAACAGCAATGCCATAATCATGAACGGCAAGGAGGCGCGCCGGATAACCGGGGAAGATGATGTGAGGTCAGCCATAAAAGGGCTGAAAAAGCTGGGAGCGGAGACCGTGATTGTCACCCTGGATGTAAAAGGATCCCTGGTTGCCGATGGAGATGAGATCTTCAGCCTGCCGGCTTACAAGGTAGATGTCCTGGACACAACCGGAGGAGGCGACAGCTACACGGCGGGATTTGTTCATGCCAGGTTCAAGGGCTATTCCGCCCAGGATGCAGTGAAATTCGCCGGAGCAGTAGCGGCGCTGAATATTATGACTCCCGGAGCAAGCACCGATCTGCCGTCCGAAAAAGATGTGATCGAATTCTTGAAGAGGGCAGAATATCTTTGAGGGCTAAGCCAATTTCACATAGGAGAGATCATCTCCTTTTTGTATTGGAATAAGCTAATCCTGGAATCCTTATTGGCGCTGATGCCGGCGTGGCCGGGAGGGCGCTCAATCAGATCGGGCCGAGCAGCATTCGCCATCCTGCAAAAAGCATCATTGAGCCGGCCTGTTTTAAAGGGATGAATGGAGCCAGCCGCGAAAGGGAGTAGCTCGAAGGGGAAGGCTGTCTCCAATTTATAGGAGTAGTATTAGTAGCTGATATAGGACAGCCATGCGGGGCGAAAGTAATAGCATTATGGATTGAAACCGGATCGAATGCCCATTCTCTTCTTCTTCCATTCTACTCTTCTTCCTGACCGTCAGCGGCGCTGTGGTGAGGTGGGGCGGGTTTTGCTGGCGAATTATTCGATCTGAGGGCAGGTGCCGCTGTCCCATTAATTCCATAATTTTTAAATGTAAAACGAATGCATTGCTTTTAAACATATATAATATATTTATTAGAATTACTTTTTAGGCTAACTTTAAACAAACTATCTTTAGAAAAAATTTATATATATCTAAAGAAGGACTGATCTAAAATACTACTATCATAAGCAAAGAAGGTGAAATAGAATGATGAATAAGCGAATGCTTTCAGGAACTTTAGTCGCCCTAGCCCTGCTCTTAATGAGCGGAGCACTGGTGCAGGGTGCCGAGGCCATAGGTGTCGCCATAACGAGCGTCAATTTTGCCGCCCCCTCCCCGGAGAAGGAAAACCTTGATGGTGAGTGGATTGAGATCACCAACAAGGACACCGCCCCCCAGAGCCTGACCGGCTGGACATTGGAGGACGAAGGCAACCATACCTACACCTTCCCCGAATTCAGCCTCAATGCAGGAGCATCGGTAAAAGTGCATACTGGAGAGGGAACAGACACCGCCAGGGACCTCTTCTGGGACCGCAGCACATCGGTCTGGAACAACGGCGGTGATGTGGCCACCTTGAAGGACGCCTCAGGAAACATAGTCTCCTCTTACTCTGGAGGGGCTGAAGAGGATTAATTCCATCTTAGAGAGCCCTCTAAATTTTGCCAGAGCATCCCTCTGAACTCGTCTCTTTTTTTCAACCTCCTTATTTCAGCCATATTTCAGAGCGCAAGGCAGAAATTCCCGCCGCACAGGGAACAAAGCGGTGTATTTCGATGAATCTGGAAGAGATGGCCGGCATATTGAAGTCCTCTTTGGGCTTGAATGACAATGTGGTTGGGGTCAGGCTGTTTAAAAACGAGTCTGAGATACCTAAAGAGCTGGGGCCGATGGACAAGCCCATCCATTACTGCTCCATGGTCCAGGGAGCAAGAAGGGAAGGAAAGAGCTTCCTTGCCCGGCCGGACCAACACGCCTGCAAGGGAGGAGCCTCGGGATTGGGCCTGGTCGCCTGCCCGGAAAACATAGCCACTGGAGCGCTCTACTTCGACAAGCTTCATAAGTGCGAGACTCCGGATGTGGGAGTCAACATCGCCACAACCATGCCCCGCATCCTTCCCGGCAGAACGGTAGCCACCTATGTGGCCCCTCTGGATAAGATGATCATGAACCCCGACGTGGTTATATTCGTGGGCAAGCCCCTCGCCGCTCGCAGGATTGTGCAGGCGGTCATGTTCAAGAAGGGAGGGCGGGCCAATTTCAGCACGGCGGGAATCCAGTCCTTTTGCGTGGATGCCACCACCTCACCTTACCTAAAGGGAGAGGTCAATGTCTCCCTGGGATGCGATGGCGGCGCCAGGAACTCCGGACTGGAGGACGACTATGTGGTGGTGGGAATTCCCTTTTCCATGATGGAGGATATCTCTACCGTTCTCAAGGATCATTATGTGGGCTGGGATAAGTTCATGAGAGGATGAAAGCGGGGCTTCGATCAGAGGTGCGGCTCTTTCTGCTCTAGCCTCTCCACATTTTTTGGCAGTTTTCATATGTGGCCCGCAGGCCCTCGCCGATGAGAGCAGGCGCGGGGGCCTGGGCCAGTTCGGGGTATCTCATGGTCAGGGGACTGTTCATGCCGCTGGGAAGGGTCATCCTGGCTGCATCAGAGGCCAGGGTGAGGGGACAGGCCAGCAGGAATAGTAGTGCAACCAATATTGCCATCTGCCTCATCGAAGATCAGATCCAATCAAACGGCCCCACTCACCTCTTCTCCGGCCAGAGCCTCACCGGGGCAGGCAGNNTGAAGCGCATTCTTTCCTTAAAAAGGTGTGGGCCAGGATTTGGAAATATATTAGCGGAGCAGTGGATAGCGTAAATCTGGGCCTTTGGGCAAGGGTGCTTTGGGCACGACTCCTTGGCAGGCCATAATGCTGCTCCTCTTCTGGTGGGCGATCTCCAGGCGGCAGCCCACGGA
>DAWB01000009.1 GCA_002505805.1 Methanosaeta sp. UBA80
GTCAAGAGTTTCGGGACTCTACATCTAGGGGAAGAACTTTCAATGACTTATCAACACCGGTAGTCCGTAAACAAAAGCCTTCGGGCTGGTGGTTGAAGAGCGGCGAAGATGCATTCAATCAAAATAGATGACAACAGTTTGCCCTCATTGCAGCTTAAACGGTCTTAGATCAAAAGACTCTTCTCCCTACCTCAGCACCAGCTTCAGCGCCCTCTGGTGGCAGCCCACAACGCATGCCCCTCACTGAATGCACTTTCCCGAGTCCGCCACCTCCCGCCAGTCCCCGAAGCTGAAGGCCCTTTGCAGCAATTCCATCACTTTCCCCCCGCCCTCGCCTCAGCCATTTATCCTGCCCCGGCCAGAGTTATGCCCGTTCAGGCTACAAACCCGGATGACCCGGAGAGGAAAACGGCCATGTGGATCTTCGACACCTACTGCAAGGGGGCAGTGCACCTCTGGGCCAGGGATGGGGGGCTGGTCCGATCTGCCGCAGCTCAGCCTCCCTCCTTCTATCTTTACCTGCCCGATCCTGCTTCCCACCGGGGGATGATCGAGGGCCTGGAAAGCCTCTATCGCCTGGAGGAGGCCACCTTCTGCACCATCTACGGCCGGCGGGAGGGCTACCGGATCTATGCCGACCGCTGCGTAGCGGAGAAGATCGAGATACAGACCCGCTACGCGGCTGAGCTATACAATGTGGACATAAGAAGGGACCAGCAGTACCTGGCGGAGAAGGGCATCTTCCCCTGCGGCGAGAAGGACGAGTCCCGATTCCCCCCCGACTTCAGCTCGCCCCTGCGGGAGATGAGGCTGCACTTCTCCGGAGATCCGCAGCGCCTGAAAGAGATATCCGCAGTTGACCTGGCCTGGGGAGAGGCAGACGAGAATTCAAGGCCGGACGAGGGCGAAATGGGGAGCCAGCGCCGCCGCCTGGAGGGCGGGGAGAGGAGCGTTATATCCGATCTGATGGAACTATTGCGCCTTCACGATCCCGATGTGCTTCTGGTGGACCGGGGCGACCTCTGGATTCCCCTTCTGGTGGCCAGGGCAGCCCGCCTGGGGGTGGAGGAAGCCATCAGCCGAAGTGGCGGCTTCCGGAGGATGGCCGCCAGATCCTACTGGAGCTACGGCCGGGCCAACCACAAAGACATGGCCCTCATCCCCGAGGGCAGGATACTGATAGACACATCATCCAGCTTCGCCTACCGAGAGGGGGGCCTAAAAGGAATATTGCTCGCCTCCCGCCTCTCCGGCCTGCCCCCCAACCTAGCCGCCCGCTTCACCCCCGGCACCCTCATCTCCTCCTATGAGGTCTACGAGGCCCTGAGGCGGGGCCTGGCGGTTCCCTTTCGAAAGAGGGATGCAGAGAGCGTTCGGGAGATATCCGACCTGCGTCGCTCCGACCGGGGAGGCATGATCTTGCAGCCCCAGCCCGGGCTCTATGAGAAGGTGAGCCAGATCGATTTCACCTCCCTTTACCCCTCCATCATCGTCAAGCACAACCTCTCTCCCGAGACGCTCTGCCATCCGGAGAAAAGGGGGTTTTTGAGCGGCATCATCTCCCCCCTGCTGGAGCTGCGCATAGAGATGAAGCGGCGGAAGAAGATTGACTCCTCTTACGCCGGACAGGATGCCATATTGAAGTGGATGCTGGTCACCTGCTTTGGCTACACCGGATACCGCAACGCCAAGTTCGGCCAGATAGAGGTGCACGAGAGGATCACCGCCATCTCCCGGGAGCTTCTCATGCAGATCAAGGAGCTGGCCGAGGAGATGAGCCTGGAGGTCTTGCACGGCATCGTAGACTGCCTCTGGGTCAGGGGCGCCGGAGACGGGGCGGCGACGGAGAAATTCAAGCTGGCGGTGGAGGAGCAGACCGGCATTCTCACGGAGAAGGAGGACTACCACTGGATCGTCTTTCTGCCCCTGGCGGACGGTGGCGGGGCCTACAACCGCTACTTCGGGCTTCTGACATCAGGCCGGGTCAAGGTGCGGGGGGTGATGGCCAGGCGGGGCGACACACCTCCCTATGTGGCCAAAATGCAAAAGGAGATCTTCCAGCTGCTAGCGGAGGCAGCCAGCGGCGAGGAGTTGCAGAAGGCCGAGCCGATGGCTCGGCAGATCTGGGAGCGATATCGGAAAAGTCTGCCTGACGCCCAGCCGGGAGAGATGGTCATCCGTCGGCGGGTGGGTCGAACGGTCTATTCCCGCCGCTGCGCCGAGGCGGCGGCAATAAAGGAGCACCAGAAGCTGGGGCTGCACCTGGAGCCGGGCATGGAGATGGGATATGTGGTGGTTGATGCCGCAGCCTGGGAGGTGGCGGCGGAGGAGAGGGCAGAGAATTTCGATGTCAGGCATTACTCCGGACTGCTGGACAAGGCCTGGCGAGAGATGGCTTATGTATTCGGGCCACAGGAGGCCTCTCTTACTGGAGGAGGGCTTCAGACCAGAGAGGCGACCTGGGGCAGGCTTTGAGCTATGGCTGCATACTGGCCGGACAGGCTTCGCCCGATGGCTGCATCAAGCTCATCCATCCGGAATGGTTTGTTGATAAAATCGTCTGCGCCGGCATCATAGCAGAGATCGCGGCATAGGTCTGGCTCAAGTGATGTCAGCACTATGATCTTGGGGCCCAGGGACCAGCGCTCCCGGATGAGCCTGGTAGCCTCGATTCCATCCATCTCCGGCATCTCTATGTCCATGAGCACCAGATCGTAAGGCCGCTCTTCCATTGCGCTGAGGACCTCCCTTCCGTTGACGGCAGTGTCAGCCTGGAGGCCCAGCCTCTTGAGCATGATCAGGGCCATCTTCTGATTCACCGGGTTGTCCTCGGCCAGGAGGATATGGGGAGATAATCCGGGCAGCATAGTATAGCTTACTAGGACTTTCTGGTATAAGAATTTTTCTTGTGTAATTAATTTTCAGGATTACCATTAAATTCTTAAAATGATTTGCATAAAGCTTATTAGGAAAGAATTTCGGCTCTCAGTGGAGTTCATTAATAGTTTTACTTAAGACGAATTCAAATAAAATTATAGATCCTCTTGTTGAAACACATAGAGTCTCGACGAGTTGATCTTCTAGGGCTCTGTAAAAGGAAGAGCATTTATGCCGCCCTCTGGGAAGGCGAGACCACTGCCCGGCAGACCAGCGCGGTGGCAGTATCAGGGCCAGGCCTGAAAATTTGTCAAAGGCCGATTGGATGCTTGGGTAGGGAGGGATGGTGCAGCAATCGACCTTTGCCGTACTTTGATCCGGCTTTAGTCGTAGATAAGGCTTTTGGTTGCTGCGGCTGAGAGGAAAAGGCCATGAAAGAGAAGAAAGGCATCCGGACACCGCTGCTGGCGGCAGATGCAGTCATCCTTTTCGAGGGCGGGATTGTGCTGATCCAGAGAGACCGCCCTCCCTATGCTGGTTGCTATGCCCTGCCAGGGGGCTTTGTGGAGATTGGGGAGAGAGTCGAGGCTGCCGCAATCAGGGAGGCGGCAGAGGAGACCGGCTTGGAGATAGAGCTTCTGGGGCTGGTGGGGGTCTATTCCGATCCTGGCCGCGATCCAAGAGGGCATGTGGTCTCCGCCGCCTTTCTGGCCCGGGGCAGAGGAAAGCTGCTGGCCGGATCAGATGCCAGGGCGGCAGGGATCTTTTCCAGGGAGAGACTGCCCCCTCTGGCCTTCGACCATGAGGCGATCATCAGCGATGCCTTAGCCCTGGCAAAGCGCCTGGGATTGAGGAAGATAGACGATCAAATTAAAGTATAGCTATTGAAATTTAGCCTATTTCAGTCATGATGGAGGCCAGCGGAAGGGCAAGCTTTCCTATCCCAGCCGCAGGCCCATTTGGAGATGCTTCATGGAAGAGATCAGAGAGCTTATAGAAAAGTATGCGCTGCAGAACGCCGTCAAATACAATGCCGCACCCAAGGCCGGGGCGGTTATGGGCAAGCTCATGGGCGAGCATCCGGAGCTTCGAGCCAGGGCCAAAGAGGTCTCGCCCCTGGTGGCGGAGGTCCTGGCCGCTTTGGAGAAGACCAGCCCAGAGGAGTGGCAGAAGAGGCTGGAGGTCATAGCCCCGGAGCTGCTGGCGGAGCTATCGGAGAAGAAGGAGCCGGATAAAGGCCTTCCCGCTCTGGAGGGGGCGGAAGGCGGCGTGGTCATGCGCTTTGCCCCTAATCCCAATGGGCCACCTACTTTGGGGAGCGCGCGGGGCATCATAG
>DAWB01000057.1:0-1148 GCA_002505805.1 Methanosaeta sp. UBA80
ACAGGCCCAGCCGGCCCATGGACTGGTGGAAGCGCTCGATGGCCTCCTCAGTCAGCTTCTCGCACAGCCGCCGAAACTCCTCTCTGGGAACCTGGTTCTTGGTGATGTGGTTTAACTCCTCCACCTTGACCTCGGTGGGCAGGCCGTGGCAGNNGCAGTCCCAGCCCTGGGGGAACATGACATTGTAGCCCCTCATGCGCTTGTAGCGGGCCACATAATCGATATAGCACCAGTTCAGGGCATTTCCGATGTGAAAGTTTCCGGTGGGGTAGGGGGGAGGCGTGTCTATGATGTACTGCGGCTTATCTGACTGCCAGTCAAAGTGATAGACAGAGGGATCCCAGCTCTCTACCCATTTCTCTTCTACACAATTAAAGTCGTATTCTTTGGAGACCTCGCTCATCAGAAAGCTCCTGGCTCATTGGCTAGCCTAGGCAGTTGAACACAATGTTAATAGGATTATCNNTCCGACTGACAAAACGACTCAGCGATCTTAAGGCTTTCCTGGTCTTGAGCCCATTCTCGGAAAAAGCCCTCTCCCCTGAGGACCGAGGGGCTAGAGGGCTGGCTGCCCTCGACTGCAGCTGGGCTCATGCCGAAGAGGCATTCTCTCGCCTCTCCCTTAAAGAGCGGGCTCTTCCCTTCCTGGTAGCCGCCAATCCAGTCAACTACGGCAAACCCTTCCAGCTCTCCACAGTGGAGGCNNCTGGCAGCAGGCTTGGTCATACTGGGAGAAGCGGCCCAGGCGGAGCTTATCCTCTCCAAATTCAATTGGGGACATGTTTTCCTGGAGCTGAACCAGGAGCCACTGAGCGAGTATGCCGCGGCCAGGAACTCCGCCGAGGTGGTTGAAATTCAGGCGGCCTATCTATAGGAATAGATATTAAGCATCAGATGGCTTTAATATAACGGTGTTTTTATGAAAGGCTTGGTAGCATCAGAAGAGCTGAAGAAGCTGCAAAAGAGGATGGACCGTCTCATGGAGGAGCTGGGGCTGGCCAGGATTGAGTCCAAGTACCTCGAGGAGATGGAGCGCATGCGCAGGCGTCTGGGAGAGCTGATGGAGGAGGCAGAGGTCGGAAGGGATGGAGAGGAGATGATTGAGCCTCTGGCCGATGTCCAGGAGACGGATGGGGAGATAATAGTGA
>DAWB01000057.1:1209-3665 GCA_002505805.1 Methanosaeta sp. UBA80
GGAGAGGTCCTACAGGAGATTTGAGCGAACCATCTCCCTTCCCACCGGTGTAAAGGCGGATGAAGCCCATGCCAAGCTCGAGAGCGGCGTTCTAAAGATCAACATCCCCAAAGCAGTGGTCACCACCAGGAAGAGAATCACCATAGATTGATCAGGGGGCATCGTTCTGGAGGAGGAGGTGATGCAGCTTATCCCTCTTCGTCTCCAGGTATCTTCTATTGATGCTGTTGGGTTCTATCTCCAGAGGGACCCGCTCTACGATCTTCAGGCCATAGCCCTCGAGGCCGATGACCTTCCGGGGATTGTTGGTCAGAAGACGCATCTCCCTGACCCCCAGGTCGACCAGGATCTGGGCTCCAATTCCATAGTCTCGCAGGTCCGCCGGGTAGCCCAGTTCATGGTTTGCCTCCACGGTATCGCTTCCCGCATCCTGCAGGGCATAGGCGCGCAGCTTGTTGGCCAGGCCAATTCCTCTGCCCTCCTGGCGCATGTAAAGCAATACTCCGTTTCCTCTCTGGCTTATAAGGCGCAGGGCCCGGCGGAGCTGCTCGCCGCAGTCGCAGCGCTGGGAGGAGAAGACATCTCCGGTGAGGCACTCCGAGTGCACCCTAACCAGGGCATCGGGAGCAGCAGGGTCTCCAGCCACCAAAGCCAGATGGCACTGTCCGTCCAGAATGGACTCGTAACCTATCATCCGGAAGGTACCATAGTCCGTGGGCAGGTTGACATCGGAGACCTTGCGGATGAGGCACTCCCTTTGCATGCGGTATCTGATGAGGCTCTCAATGGTGAGCATCTTCAGGCCGTGCCTCTCGCCGAACTTCTCCAGCTCCGCCAGCCTGGCCATGCTGCCATCCTCGTTCATGATCTCGCAGATCACCCCGGCGGGATAGAGCCCTGCCAGCCTGGCCAGGTCGATGCAGGCCTCGGTGTGGCCGGATCGGCGCAGAACCCCTCCCTCTTTGGCTCGCAGGGGAAAGAGATGGCCAGGGGTCATAAGATCGCTCTTTTTAGTCCGGGGATTGATAAGGGCCTGCACAGTTGCCGCCCGATCGAAGGCAGAGATTCCGGTGGTGGTGGCAGCCCGGGCATCCACAGATACGGTAAAAGCGGTTTGCATGGACTCGGTATTTTGAAGGGTCATCAGGGGCAGCTCCAGCTCATCCAGCCTCTCTGCCGTCATGGGGATGCAGACCAGGCCCCGAGCATGGCGGACCATGAAGTTTATGGCCTCAGGCGTCGCCTTTTCTGCCGCCAGGATCAGGTCGCCCTCGTTCTCCCGATTTTCATCGTCCAGGACAATGATAAAGCGGCCCGCCTTGATCTCCTCTATCGCCTCTTCTACCGAGCAGAATGACATAATAGGCCAGAAACAGTGCCGCTGGATACTTAAGAGTTGTGCAAAGAAGCCCGCTTAAGACCAAACACCGGCCAGGATCGAGCCACATCGTGAGCAACGGCCTTCGACCACGGAATTTCTCACTATCCGGTATCCCATCCTCTCCACCTGAGTCTCCCCGCAGGCGGGACAGATGGTATTCTCGCTCTCCCCTGAGATGTTGCCGGCATAGACATATTTCAGTCCAGCAGCTTTTCCCGCTGCTATTCCCCGTCGAAGGGTGTCAATTCCGGTACGGGCCACATCTTTCATCTTGTACATGGGGTAGAAGGCAGATATATGCCAGGGGATATCCGGAGAAAGCCCGGCCAGAAAAGAGGCCAGCTCCTGCAGCACCGATTCAGAGTCATTGTAGCCGGGTATGAGCAGGGTTGTTGCCTCCACCCACACCCCCTTCTTCCAGAACAGCTCAATGTTCTGCTGCACCGGCTCCAGCTTTGCCCCGCAAACCTTGCGGTAGAATTGGTCGTCGCCCTTCAGATCTATATTTATTGCGTCCAATAAGGGCATGATCTTCTCTGCTGCCTCTCTTCCCATGTAGCCGTTACTGACAAAGACATTTTTCAAGCCTGAGCGCCGGGCAAGCTCGGCTACATCGTAGGCATACTCGAAGAATATGGTCGGCTCGGTGTAGGTGTAGGCTATGGACTGGCAGCCGAGGTTGAGCGCCTCTGAGACCACCTCATCAGGAGAGACAAAATCCCCGGGGATCCTGCCTGTCTCTCTGGGCATCTGGGAGATATCGGCATTCTGGCAGTGCAGGCAGCGAAAGTTGCAGCCTGCGGTGGCTATGGAGTAGGCTGTGCTTCCGGGAAGGAAGTGGAAAAGGGGCTTCTTCTCAATGGGATCGGCGTAGGCTGCCACCAATTTCCCGTATACCAGGGTCTTTAGGGTTCCATCCTGGTTCTCCCTAACCCCGCATATTCCCCTCTTGCCCGACCGGATGCGACAGCTCTGATGGCATAGATTACACCTCACATCGCCATCCAGCTTCTCCCAGAACCAGGCCTCTCGAATGGTCTTCGGCATCATTCTCACCGCTTGAGAGTATCTATCT
>DAWB01000134.1:0-3893 GCA_002505805.1 Methanosaeta sp. UBA80
GCCATTGATATGGGATTGGTGGCTCTAGCACGGGAAATCACTTGCTTGAGAACTATCCCGATCTCATCAATGTTTTTTAGTCTTTTATCCCAAGCATAATACGTCCCATTTCAGCCCATCTCTTGCGTATCTCATCCCGATCTAAGCCGAGGATATTCATCAAGCGCAGGCCGCTGAAAAAGGATATCAATGCAACCGCAATGGTACGAGGATCGGCATCAGTGCGGACTAATTTCATCTGCTGCTGCAAGGCTATTTCGTGTTCTATCATTTCGATCTCTTTCTCTAGATTTTTTGCAGATAGCTTATTAATCTCAGGATCGCGTTGCGTTATGGCCACGAGTTCAAAATAGAGAGTATTTATTTTTGAGTCAAATGGCATAAAATTATCAAGAATTTTAATCCAGACATCGAGGGGGTCCTTCGTGGGAGAAGCAGTCATCTGCATCATTCGAAGTTGTAAGAGATGTGATTGCATTTTTTTTGCGCTCTCAACGATTATGTCATCCTTACTTTTGAAATAGAGGTAAAGTGCCCCTTTGCTCACGCCGAGATATGCAGCAATATCCTCCATAGTTGTCTGGCTATATCCCTTTTCACTCATTACCTTAACACTGGCCTCAATTATTCTCTTTTTGGCTTCTTCTTTGTACTCGGGAAGGACTTTAGGCATTGCGATATGCAAATGGATATATGAAATATAAACCTGACCATTGGGAAATAAAAATGACTGACCAGAATGTTTTAATAGTAGCTATATGGTATGAAGAGATAATATAGTTGAGCCGAGATGTAAGAAGCGATTTCACGGGGTGGAAATATAATGAAAAATCCTTTTAGGAAATATTTTGTTAATATTTTTTTATTTGCCGGATGCAATGGCGAATCAAGCCCTGCTTATACGCAAATAGATGAGAAAAATGCGCTTATTCCGCGAGAAGTGCTGTTCGGAAATCCGGGTAAGGCAAGGGTACAGCTAAGCCCTGACGGATCTCGGATCAGCTACCTTGCCCCTGTAAACGGCGTGCTCAATGTATGGGTGGGGCCTGCCGATAATCTTGAAGCGGCCAGGCCGGTCACGCACGACACAGAGCGTGGCATCGGACTCTATGGATGGGCCTATACCAACGACCACATCATCTACTTGCAGGACCAGGGGGGCAATGAGCAGTGGCAAGTCTATAGCATCAACTTAAGCAGCGGCGAGACCATGAATCTCACGCCCTTTGAAGGCATCACAGCAGTCGTTGGGGCAATGAGCGATAAGTATCCAGATGAGATCGTCATCGGGATCAACAATCGCAACGCCAGTCTTCATGACCTATACCGTGTGGACATAAAAACGGACAACATGACTCTAATCCAGGAGAATACCGGATTCTTGGGATTTTATATGGACAAAGATTATAATGTCCGCTTTGCGGTCAAGATGACGCCCGATGGGGGGAAAGAGATCTTTGAACCTGCAGAAAACGGCAGCTGGACGTCCTTCATGAAGATAGGAATGGAGGACGAGAGGGCCACAAACATTCTCGGATTCGATAAGACAGGAGAAGTTATTTACATGGCCGACAGCCGGGATCGAAACACGGCTGCCCTCTACTCTCTTAATCTGAAGACAGAGGAGAGGAAGTTGATGGCTGAGGACCAGCAGTCAGACCTTAACTGGATCTGGACCTACGAGATCGTAGGCTTATACGTGCCGCAGATCCTCGTTCATCCCACGGAGATGAATGTGCAGGCTGCAGCCTTCAACTATGATCGGATTCATTGGAAGGTCATCGATCCGGCAATTGCTCAGGACCTGGAGTACCTGAGGGGAGTTGCAGATGGAGACTTTCACGTTATAAGCCGAACACTCGACGATAATGCCTGGATAGTAGTCTGTATTGTGGACAACGGGCCGAAGCGCTATTACTACTACGACCGAAAGAAAGGCCAGGCCAGGCTCTTGTTCACTGCAAACAGTGAGCTGGAAGGCCGCCCTCTGGCAAAGATGAATCCTGCGGTCATAAAGTCCCGTGACGGCCTGGATCTGGTCAGCTACTATACCCTGCCTTTGAACAGTGACTCAGACGGGGACGGCATACCAGACAAGCCCCTTCCAATGGTCATCATCATCCACGGCGGCCCATGGTTACGCGATGACTGGGGCTACAGCGCAGATCATCAGTGGCTGGCCAACAGGGGCTATGCGGTCCTCAGCATCAACTTCCGGGGTTCGACAGGCTTTGGCAAGAACTTCACTAACGCAGGAAACATGGAGTGGGGGCGGAAGATGCAGGACGATCTTATCGATGCAGTAAATTGGGCCGTTGAGAGAGGAATAGCCGATCCGAACCAGGTGGCATTCATGGGAGGAAGCTACAGCGGTTATGCAGCCCTTGTGGGATTGACGTTCACCCCCGAGACATTTGCATGCGGGGTGGACATTTGCGGCATGTCGAACCTGACCGACTGGATTGAATCCTTCCCGCCTTACTGGCAGTCAGTGATCGACCTTATGGCCGTTCGCGTGGGCGACGTCAGGACGGAGGAAGGCAGGAAGCTGCTGGCCGAGCGCTCTCCGATCAACTATGTGGACAGGATTCAAAGGCCGCTTCTAATTGCCCAGGGAGCCAACGATCCTCGAGCCAGGCAGAATGAGTCAGACAGAATAGTCCAGGCCATGCAGAAGAAGGACCTTCCCGTCACCTATGTGCTATACCCCGATGAGGGTCATGGCTTTGCCAGGCCTGAAAACCGCCTGTCATTCTACGCTGTGGCAGAAGCATTTCTATCACAGCACCTGGGAGGGCGCTTTGAGCCCATTGGAGATGATTTCCAAAATTCATCGATTACGGTTCCTGTGGGTGTAGAGGAGATACCTGGTCTGGAGGATGCAATAACTGAGAAAGGATGAGTCAATTCGATTCAGGTAAAAGTCCTTAATTAGATGCCTATGGCGGGCTAGGCCAAAAGAAGTTAGGTCGAGCTCCCAATATTTTTCTTAATATTTCATATTTCATTAATAGAAAGGCTTATTAGTTACTATTAATATCCTGTGAATTAACCGGAAGAGGTTTCGTGGGATTAAGGCAAGGGTGAAATAATATGCGAGAGAGAATAATAGCAATATACTCTATTTTAATAATTTTATTTTTGTTGATAGGCTATTGTTCATGGACCTCCTCGCTGGGCGATGATTACAGCTTAGGCTGCCTATCGTCTGAACCTGACGAGGGATGTATGAAGCAGGTTCTCCAGGACTTTGAGCAATACACAGAGAAAGGCATGAATGACTGGCAGGTTCCTGGAATGGCAATAGCCATCGTCCGAGGAAATGAGACCATTTACTTGAAGGGATTTGGCGTCAGGAAAATAAATTCAACCGATCCTGTTACTCCCACAACCGTCTTCCAGATCGGCTCCACCACCAAGGGCTTTACTGCGGCCTTGGTGGGAATGCTGGTGGACGAAGGATTGGTAGAGTGGGACGATAGAGTAGTTGATCATCTTCAGGGATTTCAGATGTACGATCCTTGGGTCACGCATGAGTTCACGATCACAGACCTCATGGCCATGAGAAGCGGACTTGCAACCGGCTCCGGCGAAGGCCTATGCAGCATGGGATACAACAGGAGTTTTCTTATGCACTCTCTGCGCTATATGCAGCCCGAAACCAGCTTCCGGTCCGCCTATGCCTACCAGAACCTGCCATTTCTCTGGGCTGCTGCCCTAGTAGAGAACAAGACGGGGAAGAGCTGGGAGGAGAATGTTCAGGAGAGGATCTTTGAGCCTTTGAATATGTCAAACTCATCCACAGATCAGAAATCTTTTCAGCAGGCTTCGGACGTAGCGTATCTGCACATTAGAGAGAATGGCAATATCACAGCGCTGCCCATGGATCAAAA
>DAWB01000134.1:4031-4548 GCA_002505805.1 Methanosaeta sp. UBA80
TGGAAGCCAGTCCCTATCCCATCCTCTTCCATAAAGGCGGAACCCGCGGTAATTCAGCCATTCTGGCTTTTGTTCCTCAGGCCAAAATTGGGATAGTTATTTTATCAAACATCTACGGCGACAGCCTGCCTGACTATCTGATGTTCCACTTCCTCGACCTGTACTTCGGTAACAACGCCTGGGAAGACGTCTTGGAGGCACTNNCCCAATGGCTCAGGCCGATGCAAGCGCTTCAGAGCAGACTGATCCACCTCGTGCAGCCAGACCATTGGAGACATACGTGGGCAATTACACCAACGAGACTCTAGGTGATATAAATATTTCTCAGGAGGAAGGCATCTTGATCTTAGCGGCCGGCCCCGAGAAGCTGAAGATCTACCTTCTGCCTGTAGAAAGGGATCAATTCAGCACATCTAAAACTGGAAAGGGATTGGTGGCCATCTTCCAAGTTGGAGACGATGGCAAATCAAAGAGCTCAGAGATAAGTGGTGGCAGGCTCTTCGATCTCTTTGGAAAT
>DAWB01000134.1:4606-4726 GCA_002505805.1 Methanosaeta sp. UBA80
TTAATTTGCTCTGTGTAGGGGGTATTATATGACAAGAGCTAATTTCATCCTAGCTTTGATAGCCTTGACAGTGCTATGTGTCTCATCTCTAGCGCAGGAAGACACAGCTGGCTATTGGCT
>DAWB01000026.1 GCA_002505805.1 Methanosaeta sp. UBA80
TGTTAATCCGGAATGTCGGTTACAGTCTTAGAAAAGAGAAGATTTAGCCAAACACCAGACTACCAATGATGGCGATTCTGCCAGGCGGAAGATTTGTCAAGGCCAAATTTTGCCAAGGATTGGAGGAGACAATATCATTCTCATGTTCTACGCTACCCAGGTTCACTTCAGGGGCCAGAAGCATCATCTCCACCGCCCACACCGAGTTCTTGCTCCTGGGCCGGAACCGCTATGTGGTGATGATCCTGAGGCGCTTGGGCTGGATATTTTTGGTCTGTTTTTCCGCTCACCGACCGGGACAGTTTAAATATAATCTATGATATTCCAGCAGAAAAACTGGAGGTATCGTGTTGTCTGGAAAACGGGAGATTTTAGCGTTATGCATAATCGTATTTTTATTCTCAATTCAATCGGCAGAGGCAGAGCCGTCTCGCATCATTGATGCTGGGGAGATCTTAAAGAAGATCGAGCAGGGGCAACCGGTGGAGTACAATGATGTCATCGTCAAGGGAGATCTGGATCTGAGCCGACGGGGTAACATGGAAAGCTCGGCTGGTAGAGTCTCCATCAATTCGCCGATACAAATTGCCAATTCGGTCATCTTGGGCGATGTCACTATCAAAAAGGTAGTGCTCGAAGATGCTGTCGACTTTAATAAAACCAAATTTATGTCCCGGACTTCCATCACCGATTCCTGGTTTAACGATACGGCAAGCTTCAATAAGGCGAGCTTTGAAGATGTCGCCGACTTCAGCACCACCCGATTCAATGGCCCTGCTGTTTTCTCTTACGCCCGGTTCGGCCAGACTGCTTACTTCAGAGACTCGGCGTTCGTCCAGGATGCAAAGTTTATAAGCGCTCAATTCAGCCAGCAGGCCTACTTCCAAAGAGCGCGGTTTTCGAAAGATGCCAATTTTAAGAGCACCAAATTCGACCGAGGCGCCATATTCAAGGAGGCAGCGTTCCGCCAGAATGCAGACTTCAAGCTGGCGCAATTCCTGCAGGCAGTCGATTTCGACAGCGTCCGGTTCCAGCAAGCTGCAGGCTTTGATAGGGCTAATTTCATACAGGATGCCAACTTTGATCATGCTCAATTCAGCCAAACAGCCAACTTTGGCAGCGCCAACTTCCATCAGGAATCGTATTTCAGGAACACTTCCATCCAGAATGCCCTTTTCCAGGACATCCGGTTCAAAGAAGATGCCACCTTCGACAATGTCAGGATAGAGAACCTCTCTTTAAAAGGATCCGATGTGGAGAAGCTCGATATTCGATGGTCATCGATTCACAATCTGGCCTATGATGACTCAGCATATGTTCTCTTAAGAAAGAACCTCGATATGCGGGGCTATTTGGATGATGCCGGCGAGTGCGAGTTCTCCTATCGCTGCGAGCGCAGAGCATATCTATGGGAGCATGATTTCGGCCGCTGGCTCTTCGACTTCCTTGCCTTTGCCACATACGGCTATGGCTTGCGCCCGGTGTGGCCTCTGGGCTGGTCCATGGCCTTTATTCTTGTAGGAGGCCTGTTCTTCTTCCTGACCAATAGTGTCGTCAGATCCAGGCAGCTCTCCGATCAGAGGGAGATCTCCGGAAATCGCATTGCGAGAAAAGCGGAGGGCAAGGTCTCCATCTGGGAGTCTCTTCTCCTCGCCACCACCTACTTTACCTCCGGAGCCAGCAACATCATCTCCGCCACTCCTTCAGAATTCGTGCCGGTAGGACTGGGCCGGTACGCTGTGGTTTTGCTTCGGCTTTTAGGCTGGATATTCTTCGTCATCTTCCTCAGCTCTCTGACAAGGACGGTTTGAGATGGAAAAGGGAGTTTTTCCATATTTTATATGCAGGATAAGGATGAGGATGAGAATAAGGATGTGGATAAGGATGAGGCAAAGAGATATACGCTTCTGCCACATATTTCCACTCATGAGATCATACATTGTACTTTCTCTGGCACTGCTGCTCTGCCTGCCCGCTGCAGGTCAGAGCTCCAGTACCGATGAATTGGTGGCTCTGTCTCTGAAGAGCCTGGTGGCCGAGTCATCCGCAGAGCTAGAGTCCTATCGCTTCCTTATGGATATGGAGCAGAATATCGATCTGATGAGCCAGAGTTCTGAAGAACCTCAGAGCTTGGTCACCCGCTCCTTCGGTTTTGGCGCGGCCAATATGAGCGAGAAAGCCCTCAAGCTCTCCCTGGTCGCCCTGACCTATGATCGGAGCGATGCATCAAACACCAGCATCATGGCCCTGGAGGAGTATCTGGTCAATGACACCATCTACATGAAGCTGGATGGCAACTGGACCTACTTGAAGATGCCCTCCCTGGATCAGGCCTGGTCCAGTCAGACCACCATGGACCAGCAGCTATTGATCCTTAATCAGTCCCGCCTGACCCTGCTGGACTCGGAGAATGTGGATGATATCAACTGCTATAAGGTTTTAGCGGAGATGGATCTGGAGTCCATGGCCGATCAGCTATCAGCGGAGGCGGCATCCCTCCTGCCAGATCTGGGCATCAACTATAGCGAAATTTACTCCAATTCCAGCCTCACTGCTACCTACTGGATAGACAAAGAGAGCCATAACCTCAAGAAGGCCGATGTTTTGCAGGTATTGGTGATAAATCCTCAGTCTGCCCTAGGCTTGTCTGCTGAAGAGGCCGATCTTGCGGTGGAGATGACAATTAGATCAAAGGTCTCCATGACCTTCCAGGGCTATAATGAGGAGCTGGAAATCAGACTCCCGGCTGAGGCGTTAGGGGCAGCTGATATTCTGGCCGACCTCATGGCCGGCGGAGAGGCTTCCACCGTCGCCCTGGCCGGCAACGAAAGCGAACTGGAAGAGAATATGTCTGCAACCGGGCCGGTTCAGATCCAAGATGATAGCCTTGCCCTTGGCGAGATTCTGAATCAATCTGAGAACCTGACCTGTAACCTACCCTATAACCAGACCTCTTTAGAAGAGGGAATTCTGGTCTGAGCCCGGTTTATGGCTCATGCTTCTCCTTTTTTAGCTTAATTAGAACAGATGCTGCATCCAGTTCCTTCTGTGGCTCAATTAGATCAGTGACCAGGATATCCTCCCGAGCTGCCTTCGATGGGCCCGGCATCCTCGTATCCCTGCCTCTGGCCGGTGCCAGCCAGCCGGGCCAGCATCTCCGGGTGGTATAGAAGGCGCACTGCATTCAGTGCATGCTCCTCGGCCCGCTTGCGGGCGAGTTGAGCCAGGGTTGGCTCATCGGAAGCCTCATCCTCGTGTACGAAGACTTCTATAATATGGCGATTGGTCAGGAGCTGGGCGGCGATAAGGCCGGTGGAAGCCTCATGGGCGCACATCTTGTCCTTGTCCGCCGCTCCGGGCATGCCCAGAGCAATGACTATGTCACACCTCTCCTCCTCCAGCAGCTTTTTGGCTGCCACGGGCAGATCCTTGATGCCGGGCACGGTGTAGCGGAAGATCTCGGCAGAGGACTCCTTTTTTATGGCAGAGATGGCAGCCCGGGCCATGTCCACCCGGGCAAATGTGGTGTCGGCGATGCCGATGCGTTTCATGGCATGAAATATGATCAGAAACGTTATTAGGCTTATCGGTATCCTGCATAGAATGTGCGGTCTTAATATGGCTTTTGTTCCCCTGCAGCCATCTGACTGTCCCCAATTAGGCGCCTCATTTTTTTTGCCCGGAACCCCAGTCTTCCTCTCTTCTGCTACCTATTTTCTCCAGCATCTCCTCCATCTTCCTCCAGTGGCTGCCCCTCCAGTAGAGCTTATCGCATCTCCTGCATCGCCATTGCTCTCTTCCCTGGGCCATCTGCTCTAAGGGCTCATTGCATAATGTGCACCTTTGGGGATCAAGTCGCATAGGCAGGCCTGCTCCGGCCATCTCCAGGAGCTGCTCCTCGATCCGAGAGGAGAAGATAAGAATGCAAGGCCTTTCTATTTTCAGGCAGGATTGCCAGAGCCTTCTGTCCCTGGTGATCACAGTGCGGTGCTCTCTTGCCGCCTGATCCCTGATCTCCCAGTCGCTTCCATTCCCTGGATTGGCCACATCCTGCCCCATGAGCCTCAGCCACCTTCCCAGGCGCATGAGCATGAGATCTACCACAAAGCGCTGACCGGATGGCTGGAAGGTATCCGGAATGGTCAATTTGACACCCATCCTTACTGGCATCCGCAACTATTTATCGATTGATATCGGAGAATTCCATCATGAAGAAGGCGATGAGCAATGTGGATGTGGCAGCAATGGTCTCGGAGCTATCCGATCGGATCCTGGGTGGCTTTGTGGGCAAAGCCTACCAGCAGTCATCGGATAGGATATGGCTCTCGGTGGCCTCCCCAGCCGAGGGCCGCCTGGATCTTCTGCTGGTGGCCGGCAGGAGGGTGAATATCACCCGGACAGATCGTCCCGCCTCCAAGACGCCTC
>DAWB01000242.1 GCA_002505805.1 Methanosaeta sp. UBA80
TTGAGATATGATTCGATGTCCCATATTTTTCCCACCTACAGCAGACCTAGCCTGGTGGCCAGCTCATTGGCGCTGCCCTCTTTGGCCAGCTTGACTATGGCCTTCTTCTCTCCCTGAGAGGTGATCATGGTCCGCACGCTCTGGACCTCTATATCATAAAGATCCTCCAGGGCTTTCTTGATCTCCGGCTTGGTCGATCTCATGTTAACCAGGAACTCCAGAGTGTTGTTGGAGTCGATCATGCCGGTGACTTTTTCTGTAACATAGGGGCTCTTGATGATCATTGCACTGCCTCCTGGGCGGCCTTGGCGGCGAGCTTCTCAAGAGAGGACTCGGTCCAGACCGTGAGCCTTCCGGCCTGGGTTCCCGGAGCCAGAAGCTCGGCGTTGAGCCTCTCCACGGTGACAAAGTCCACGCCGGGAAGATTGCGAGCCGCCTTGCCCAGGCCGGAGTCTGTACCGGCGACGATGAGCAGGCTCTTTCTGCCCTTGTACTTCCTGCCCCGCAGCTTGCCCTTGCCGGCGCGGATATTCCTGCCCAGCTTGGCCCGCAGGACGTCGTCATACAGGCCAGCCGCCTCCAGGAACTTAATGACCTCGCTGGTCTTGCTCAGGGACTCCAGATCGTTCTTGGCCACTACGGGAAGCTCCCTCTGGAACTTGTGGCCTCTTGCCGCCACCAGCCCCGCTGATGCGGTTGCGGCTATGGCGGAGCGAATGGCCTTTCTCCTCTCCTTCTTGTTCACCTTTTCCGAGTAAACGGCATTGGGCTGGGGTGCATGGGAGCGCCTCCCTCCCACGGCCATGGGAACGCCTGCCGCTTTGCGTCCGTTCTTCAATCTGAGTACTCTGGATGTGCCGTGTCCTGTGCCCCAGGAAACGGCAGAGGTGTTCATGCCGGCATAGAAGTGAGGGCCGTAGCTCTGAAGCCTGTTTGCCTGCGCGGCTAAGACCGCCCGCTTGATGATGTCCGGCCGGTATTCCTCCTCGAAGACGGGAGGAAGCTCCACCTCGCCACTGTTGTTTCCGGATAGATCAATGATATTTGCCTTCATGGTCTAGACCCCCTGCTTGGATTCCTGGCTCACATAGAGCAGCTCGGGAGCTTTGACGAAGTTCATGCCCGGACGGATGGCGTGTCTCATGCGCACCAGCCTCTTGACCGGACCGGGAAGGCTGCCCTTTATCAGTATGTACTGGTTTCTGACCAGGCCGTAGCCGGGAAATCCCCCTTCCGGGGTGATCTTGGAGCCGTCGCTTCCTATGAGCATGAGCCTCTTGTTGTACTCCGTTCTCTGGTGATAGCCCATCTGGCCCAACTGGGGCACGCGCCAGCTGATGTGGGAGGGATTCCAGGGGCCGAGGTTGCCCACATGTCTTACCTTTCCGGTGCGGGCGTGCTTTCTCTTGGCCATGGCTATTCCCCAGCGGCGCACCGGGCCCTGCAGGCCCTTGCCCTTGGTCACGGCGGAGGCGTCCACAAGGTCGCCCAGCTCAAAGACGCTGGAGACGGGCACCTGCTGGCCAAGGAGAGACTGGGCCAACTTGAGCCGGTCGAGCATGGAGCCGCCGTTGATGGGCATCTCCATGATATCGGGGACCTTTTTGGGGACGCCGGAGACGAGAGTGGGATTGGTGTGTACCAGAACTCTCACATCGGCGAGGTCCTCACCCAGGGCCTCCAGGTCGCCCGGTGCTGTGCCGCGGCTCTTCTTGGGTACGGTTATGGCCCGTTTGAGCTCGGGGGCGAGGTTCTCAGCCCAGGCCTCGCCGGCAGGGCGCAGCCCGCCGTTATAATTCTCATAGGCCCGCACTGCCACCACATTCATGGGGGGAACCTCCAGAACAGTAACGGGCACGGAGATCTCCATGCCCTCGGTGAGGCTCTTGGGCCTGTCGTCTATCATCATGACATGGGTCATTCCGGCTTTGTAGCCGGCGAATCCCGCCATCCTGGCCTTGTCCTCCTGGGGCCAGCTTCTGATTCTGGGGACCTCGCTCTTGGCCCTCTTGCGGGGGCTGTAGGACAGCGAACCTCTTCTAGGTCGGTGTATTTGTGCCATTTAGTCCTCCATAGGCATCAGGCTCAGCAGGGCCAGGCTCGAGAAAACTGCTTCCTCCAGCCGGACCGTCTCTGTTCCTTGATGCGGAATGGTGTTGATCATCTCATACCTGCCAATAGCTTTCGCACTCAAGAACGCATCAAGCCCTCGTGCGGGTGAGCCGAATACTACCGCAAGGTCGCGCTTTCTGCCCGTTTGGGCCAATTCTTGGAGGACCGGCAGCGAAGCCGGCCTACCCCACCTGGAGGTGAGTATGACCAGGGACTCCTGCCGGGAGTGGAGTGCTTTTTCCAGGCTCTCGGCCGCCTCTGTCTCATACCCCCAGTACAGGGGGATGTCCTTTTGGTCCACAGGCTCAGCGGCGAGCGGTTTACGCGAAAAGATTCTGACACTAAGGCGCTGCCCCATCTCATACACCCCATTGGTGCGGAGGGGAATTGGGCGATCGACTCCGATTTCCACCCAGACGCCGCCATCAGATCCGACGCTTNNCTTGAGCGATTCTGATTTTGAGTTCAATGGATGATGAGCCGTTCGCAGCGGGGGCAGAAGCCCCACATGGCGCAGCTCCTCCCGACGGGGGAATAGCATGCGCCGCAGGTACTGCGGTGTATCCATATATCGCAGGACCATCTCTATAAACCGCGTGTCATTGTGCTCGGGATCTTTATAGATCACGATGCGGTTATAGCGGAAGACTGCTGCTGCCCGGGCGATCTGGCCGATCCGAAGCGTGCTCTCACGCCTATCCCTGCTCTCCATGGTGAGAG
>DAWB01000183.1 GCA_002505805.1 Methanosaeta sp. UBA80
CATCAAAGCATTTGATCGAGCTATCGAGATCAATCCTCAAGATGCCGAGGCATGGTACAGAAAAGGCATCGTTTTCAAGTTACTTGGTCGCACTGCAGAAGAAGATGCTGCTTTCGCTAAGGCTAAGGAACTGGGATTTTATGCCCAATGAGAGTTGCGTGACGCTCATTTTGAACGCTTGGATCGCTGATAGCGAATTTGCCCCTCTCGTCCCTCAGCCTTTTTTATAATCCCATTTTCGGTGATCTCAAACTATATATAGCAGGAAATATAACTATCAGCCATGCGTATCCGACTTAAGCCTATCGATTGGCTGGAAGGCTACCGGCTGGAGAGAACTATGAGAGAGGTAGAAATGGGCATCCAGAGAACCCTTTCCTCTTATGGCTGCCATCCCTGTCCACCCCCAGGTTTTCTGGGGATGGAGCATTGCCTTTAAATACTCTTTTTCATGGCCGGAGTGCGTGTAACTTTCAACTAGATCCTTCTCATTCCTGACAGGATGAGCTAACCAGAAGCGGTAGGACATTTTTATAAACCTCTTTTCAGGCTGTCAAGTCGATGGTGCGATATTGGAAATGCCCTTATCGGAATCGGTAGCAGCGGCTCGGATAGACCGANNCTAAACTTGATGAAAATTCCATAGTTTATGTAATGACATGTCGGGCTGATCATAATTCTTCATAACTATTAGGACTGGATCTCAAATACATATAAATTCGGACCAAAGACAGTGGGTTTTAGGAGGCTAAATTAAAATGGCCCTAGATATAAAGACAAAAGATGAGGTCTTTGAGGCAATAGACAAATACAATGTTAGATTTGTCCGAATTTGGTTTACTGATATCCTGGGTGTTCCCAAGAGCTTCGCCATCAATCCCTCCGAGCTGGAGGGAGCATTCTCCGAGGGCATGGGCTTCGACGGCTCCTCCATCCAGGGCTTTGCCCGCATCCATGAATCGGATATGGTGGCCAAACCCGATCCCACCACCTTCCAGCTCATACCCTGGAGGCAGCAGGAGAACTCCGTAGCCAGGATGTTCTGCGATATCCAGAATCCCGACGGCAGTCCTTACGAGGGTGATCCCAGGTACGTCCTGAAGAGAAACCTGGCCCGGCTCAAGGATAAAGGCTACAGCTTCCTGGTCGGCCCGGAGCTGGAGTTCTTCTATTTCAAGAATGAGCACAGCACAGAGATCCTGGACACGGGAGGATACTTCGACCTGACAACGGCGGACAATGCCTCTGATCTGCGGCGAGACACCATCCTGGCTCTGGACTCCATGGGGATAGATGTAGAATACAGCCACCATGAGGTTGCTCCATCCCAGCATGAGATCGACCTGCGCTACAAAGATGCACTGTCCATGGCCGATACGGTCATGACCTACAAGGTTACAGTCAAGGAGATCGCCAGGAGGTACGGCTACCACGCCAGCTTCATGCCCAAACCCATCNNCATCTTCGGCCAGAACGGCAGCGGCATGCACGTGCATCAATCCCTATTCGCCGGCAAGAGAAATGTAATGTTCGATGCCGGAGACGCCTACCATCTATCCGACGAGGGCAAGTGCTACATCGCCGGACTGCTCAAGCATGCGCCAGAGATCACCGCCGTCACCAACCAGTGGGTCAACTCCTACAAACGCCTTGTCCCCGGATATGAGGCTCCGGTCTATATCTGCTGGGCGAGAAGAAACAGATCCGCTCTGGTCAGAGTGCCCATGTACAAGCCCGGAAAGGAGGCCGCCACCAGGGTAGAGTTCAGAAGCCCCGATCCCGCTGCCAATCCCTACCTGGCCTTCTCGGTCATGCTGGCGGCTGGCCTGGCGGGCATCGCCAATAAGTATGATCTGCCCTCTCCTCAGGAAGAAGACATCTACCATATGAGCGATGAGGAAAGGAAGAAGGCGGGAATCACCTCTCTGCCGGGCAGCCTCAATGATGCCATCCAGCTTGCTGAGACGAGCAAGCTCATCCGCGAGGCTCTGGGCGAGCACACCTTCAAAGCCTTCATTGCTAATAAGAAGGCAGAGTGGGATGCCTACNNGATGAACAGAGGGCGAAAGCAGGAATCACGTCCCTTCCCGGCAGCCTGAACGATGCCATCCACATCACCGAGAAAAGCACCCTCGTCCGGGAGGCTCTGGGCGAGCACGTCTTCCGGGCTTTCATCGCCAACAAGAAGGCAGAGTGGGATGCCTACCGGACAAATGTCACCCAATGGGAGCTGGATAGGTACCTGCCTCTGCTCTAGAGCCCTTTGGGCTCGTCTTTTATATTTATCTTGGCCCTTGATCTGAATACGAAGAGATTCCTGGTGGAGATGAATGAAAGATGAGTTTCGCATCGACCGGCCTCGATCATAATTATTATGAATGCTTCTTAAATAGATATAAAGCATTTATTGAAAACCACTATAGCCCACAGCTTCTGGCGGGCAGAATATGATTGAACAGAGCACCGGCGGGAAGCTGTCCAGTGAGAAGAGCTGGAATCCGAAAGCGGAGAAATGCCTGAAATGTCGGTGGCCCAGCCCAGGGCGAAGGGAGTTTGAGACGAATATGCCAAGGATTAGAAGAGAGCTTTACTGCAAAGAGATCTGCTCCTGCTCCATCTTTGGAGCCATGAACCAGGGTGGAGAGCGCTTCAATGCCGCAGGAGTGATGAGGGCCATAGCCAATATGCATGTCCGAGGCAACGGCCTGGGCGGAGGTTTTGCCGCTTACGGCATTTACCCCCACTACAGGGACTATTACGCCTTCCATCTCATGTTCACAGGCAAGAGCAAGCAGGACCGCCTGGAGGCCAAAGCGGAGCTGGAAGCCCTCCTCAGCCACAAGTTCGATGTGGTCTACGATGAGGAGATTCCCCATGAGGATGAGTCAACGATGATCGATCCTCCTCTGGTATGGCGCTACTTCCTCCTTCCCCATAAACGGGGAGAGGAGGTGGCCCTCTCCGATGAAGAATATATTGTCTCCAAGATCATGCAGGTGAACACCAAGATAGAGAATGCCTATGTCTTCTCCTCCGGCAAGAACATGGGCTGCTTTAAAGGCGTTGGTTACCCGGAAGAGATCGGTCGGTACTTTATGCTGGACCGGCTCTATCAGGCTTACACCTGGACGGTGCACGGCCGATTCCCCACCAATACCCAGGCCTGGTGGGGGGGAGCCCATCCTTTCAGCCTGCTGGACACCTCCATAGTGCACAACGGTGAGATCTCCTCTTACGGCACCAACCGCTGGTATCTGGAGATGTACGGCTATGCCTGCACCCTCCAGACCGATACTGAGGTCATAGCCTATGCTGCAGATCTGCTCATGAGAAGACAGAGGCTTCCCATAGATATAGTGGCCAAGATTCTGGCTCCGCCTATCTGGAATGCCATCGATAGAATGAACCAATCGGAGAGGAAGCTGCTCACCACCTTAAGGATGGTCTACGGGCCTCTGCTCATGAATGGGCCCTTTGCCATCATCATCGGCCAGACCGGGAGGATGATCGGCCTTACTGACAGGATAAGGCTGCGGCCTCTCACTGCCGCCAGGCGGGGGGATATGTTCTATCTCTCCTCGGAAGAAGCATCAATCAGACTGATCTCGCCAGAGCTCGACCGGGTCTGGACTCCCAACGGCGGAGAGCCGGTCGTGGGCGAGCTAAATAACAAGAGGACGGTTCTGCAATGAAATCATTCGTCTTTCCTGAGTTTCAGATTATACGGGACGAAGAGAAATGCGGCCAGTGTAGAGGCTGCGAACGCCAGTGCGCCTTTGGCACCCATACCTACGATGCGGTGGCTGACAGGCTGATATCCGATGAAACCAAGTGCGCCGGATGCCAGAGATGCGTGGTCTTCTGTCCCAAGCATGCCATAGTGGTCCGGCCTGCTCCCTCATTCTACCGGCCCAACGCCTCCTGGTCTCGAGAGAAGCTGGAGGACCTCAAAAAGCAGGCGGAGACGGGTGGAGTGATCCTCACCGGATCGGGAAACGACAAGCCCTTTCGCATATACTGGGACCATATATTGCTCAATGCCTCTCAGGTCACCANNCGACAAGCCCTTCCGGATCTACTGGGACCACATGGTCCTCAATGCCTCTCAGGTCACCAATCCCTCCATAGATCCCCTGCGTGAGCCCATGGAGCTGCGCACCTTTTTGGGAGCAAAGCCGGATATAATGGACATATCCGCACAGGATGGAAAGGTCGATATAAGAACAGAGATCTCTCCCAACCTCATGGTGGAGACGCCCATATTGTTCTCCGCCATGTCCTATGGAGCCATAAGCTACAATGCCTTCGGATCACTGGCCAGAGCCGCCTGCAAATCCGGAACCTACTTCAATACCGGTGAAGGGGGCCTGCCAAAAGAGATGAGGCAGGAGTTTGGAAGATGCGCCCTAGTCCAGGTGGCCTCGGGCCGGTTCGGCATAGATGCGGAGTACCTCAACTGCGCTGCCGCCGTGGAGATCAAGGTTGGCCAGGGAGCTAAACCGGGAATCGGTGGCCATCTGCCCGGAGAGAAGGTCTCCCAGCTGGTAGCTGAGACGCGCATGATTCCCCAGGGAACCGATGCCATATCCCCGGCGCCGCATCATGACATCTACTCGATTGAAGACCTCCGTCAGCTCATCTATGCGCTCAAAGAGGCGACGCACTATAGCAAGCCGGTGAGCGTCAAGGTGGCTGCCGTGCACAATATCGCGCCCATCGCCAGCGGCATCGTGCGCGCGGGCGCCGATATTGTGGCGATTGACGGCGTGCGGGGCGGCACCGGCGCTGCCCCTACCGCCGTGCGCAACAATGTGGGCATCCCCATCGAGCTGGCGCTGGCGGC
>DAWB01000217.1 GCA_002505805.1 Methanosaeta sp. UBA80
GAGGGCAAATGACCGATCTGGGTTAAACGATATATTTGTCCTCTAAATGCGTCGTTGCGGGAGCGGGACCGACTACAACCACCCCTCGACGGTGAGTATGCGGGGGCTCGCGCGGCCGGGAATCGCGCCGACAATGGTCCAACCAGGCCGCCGGACGACCTCCTCCCGCGAAATGCGGATACATGAATCCGCATCGGACCACGAAAGCTCCCCGACCGGTGCTTCCAGCACATACGCGCAACCCAACAACAACCCCGCCATATCCCGCTCCTCACCCGCTTCATCCCGAAACAAAATATCAGCAAAATCCCGACCAACCCGCTCCACCACCGACTCCACTTCGGCATGATCCAGGATCACTCGATCACGATACCCCTCCCGCCAGTACGATCCTCCACCCTTCCCGCGCATTCCATTGATGCGACGGGCGCTGTTCATTTTCACATGACCCACAAACAGCGGAATCAACGCCATGCGTCGACGGTACAGGGCCTCGCTCATCACCATGAGCAAGCGATGCAACAACGTCGGCCGCGAAACTACCGTCACCACAAACACCACCATCCAGGGCTGGAGATCGAGCGCGTCCAAACGCAAATGCCGGCCCTGACGATGCAGCGACTCCCCCACTTCGCGCAATACGGCACGACCCTCCGGTGTCGGATAACGTCGTCCGTTGAACGTGCGCACCAGCGGCGCGCTTTCTTCGCGCAGCGGTAATTCGAGGTAATAGGTTCCGGGCGAGGAATAATCATGCCCGGGATGTCGACGGCAACTGATGGTACCATTTCGTGTCATTGTCAGCCTCCCTTGCTGATCGTGCGACGAATACGAAATGCAACGCTACCACCTGATCGGCTGATATGCAAGGCGTTTCGATGGGGATGAAGACGCAGTGCTCATGAGGATAAACATTCGCGCTTGAGCGAAAATCCTGTGCCCGAACGCCGTCGCCGATGCGGCTGTAATGACGGAAGAAACGATTTCCTGTCGGACGATTGTTATCGGAACACACAACGACGAGGTCGTATGATGCGCAACTTCCTGATAATGCTCGGCACCACCCTATTCCTGACCACCGCCTGTCAGGCGCAGCATATGGAACCGACGAAGGATACAACCCCCCACACCGCAACACAACACGTACAGCAACAAGGAAGCCCCGCCGTGTATCCAGTAACAAAAAGCGACGCCGAATGGCGCGCCCTGCTCTCGCCCATGGAATTTCACATCCTCCGCGAAAAAGGCACCGAACGCGCCTTCACCGGCAAATACTACGGTTTCGACGAAGCTGGCAGCTATCACTGCGCGGGCTGCGGCGCCGAGTTGTTCAGCTCCGATAGCAAATTCGACTGCGGCTCCGGCTGGCCCAGCTTCTGGACGCCCGCCAACGATGCGGCCGTGCACAGCGAACGCGACGAACGCTACGGCATGGTGCGCGATGAAGTGCTCTGCGCACGCTGCGGCGGGCATCTCGGACATGTGTTCGATGATGGGCCTCGCCCCACCGGCCTGCGCTACTGCATCAACTCCGCTTCTCTCAGATTTATCCCGGCGGAGGATCTGGAAAAAGAGGGATACGGCGAGTACTCCAGGCTTTTTGAGGAAGCGAATCAGGGGAATAAAAAGCTATGAATGCCGATCAGGAAAAGGAAAAAGAAAAAGAGCTTGAGACCGCCACCTTCGCCGCCGGCTGCTTCTGGGGTGTGGAGGCCATATTCAAGCAGGTCAAGGGCGTGGTGGAGACGGCCGTGGGCTACACCGGCAGCAGCACCCCTGATCCCAACTACCGCCAGGTCTGCACCGGCATCACCGGCCACGCCGAGGCGGTGCAGATCCGGTTCGATCCCAAGGTCGTCTCCTACGAGGAGCTGCTCTCCCTCTTCTGGCGGATGCACGACCCCACCACCCCGGATCGCCAGGGGCCGGATGTGGGCAGCCAGTACCGCTCTGCCATCTTCTACCACAGCGAGGGGCAGAAGGCAGCAGCGGATAGGTCAAAGCAGGAGTTCGACCGATCCGGCGTCTATATCAATCCGGCAGTAACCGAAGTCGTCCCGGCCACCACATTCTATCCCGCAGAGGAGTACCATCAGGATTACTTCGAGAAGCAGGGCGGCAGAGGCTGCCATGTGCTGAGGAAATAAAGCGGCTTGACTAACCAGAAGACGAAAGAAAGAGTCTGCTGCGGAGAAAGCTACACTCCCAGGGCATTTATGGCCGCGATCAGCTCAGCGAAGGCCTCCATCTCCAGGTCCAGGACCTCCTGCTCGCTCATGGAGATGCTCATCTCCCCGTCCACGGTGAGCTGGTCTGGTCCCCGGGCAACGATCCTATCCCTGCCGTCCCGGGAGAGCGCCTTTTTGATCTCCTTCTCATGAGCCAGGGTCCTTCCAGGAATGATCACCGTATCCCTGACCTGTCCCAGGTCCAGATTCTGGAAGTCCTCTATGGTTATCAGGCAGCCAATATCCTTTTCCAGCCCCACCACATTGACCTTGTCCGATCTATCTTTGAAGATCTCTTTCAGCAGGGGCAGAGCGGTCCGGCTGGTGATGATGCTCGCCCCCCGGCGCTGCTCCGGCAGACTGGCCACCTTCTCCGGATGGCGGGCCAGAGCAAATGGNNAGAGGGGTTCCCGTCACCCGCAGGCGGCTGTGGGCGTTCGCAGTATTGGTAACTATGTCCCGGAACTCCTCTATGCCGTGCGGGGTTATTCCCGGCAGGATGGGAGCGTTGCCCAGTATCAGCCCCTGGTCCCGGGAGTTGGCGAATCTCATCAGGATTATGCCCTTGGCACCCATATCCTCCAGGTCGGCGCAGGTCTTCTCCAGCACCACTCCATCGTTTACCCCCGGTATGAGCACGGCAGCGCAGTAGACCTGGCAGTTCTGGCAGAAGATCTTTAGGTTAGACAGCGCAATCTCTGCGTTCTTGTCGTTCATGTACTTCCTGCGCAGCAGGGGATCGGTGGCAAATACGGTAAAAGAGACCTCCATAACCCCCGCCTCCACCAAAGCGGCGGCATCATCCGCCTTCTTGAATCCCTTTCCCGAGGTGTAGCCTAAAGAGATGGGCACCATGCCCTGAGAGAGGGTCTTGGTAAGGGGCAGAAGGGCGGGGTAGCAGCTGAGATCTCCTCCCCCGCTGACCGTGACCTTGTCCGGTATGCTGCCCATGCATTTTGATGCCACCTCGAAGAGGACGGTATCCATGGGCTTGAATCCGGGGTAGCCCTCGAATATAGCCCTGGAGCAGTAGTCGCAGCCCTTCTTAAAGGGCATGCAGAACTTGCAGCCGAAGGGAGGGACATCCTTGACTCCCTTAAAGTAGCAGTAGCTGCAGAAGCCATTGCAGTCCAGGCCCGGCCTTCCACCCACATCGGCAAGTACTTCCATGCCTTAAGCAGCTTTGCCGCAGGCTAAATAGGTTTTGGGCTTGGGAGCGGATCCGGGGAAAAGATGATCCCGGCGGGGATATCTCAAGATCCAGGATCAGAAAAAGATGGTCTCCCGAGATATAATGATGGAAATATAGATATACTTTTAAACACCTTGACCAAGATATATCGTCTTAATAAGGGTCCGGGCAATGAAGAGAAGGGCTTTTAGAGGCAGAGGGGGAGCAGATGGACATGGGCAAGGACGGCAGGGGCGGGGCGATGGAGGCGGCCTTTGTACATCAAAGAGGTTGAGCTGAAGAACTTCAAGTCCTTCGGCAGGAGCGTCCGGGTTCCCCTGAAGAACGATTTTCTCACCGTCACCGGTCCCAACGGCAGCGGCAAGTCCAATATCGTGGATGCCCTGCTCTTTGCTCTGTGCCTGTCCAGCTCCCGGGCCATGCGCGCCGAGAGGCTGCCCGACCTGATCTACCGGGGCGAGGGCTCCAAAAATCCCGATTTTGCCGAGGTTACCGTCCGACTGGACAACTCCAGCCGCAGCTTTCCCCTGGACTCCGACACCATAGTGGTCTCCCGAAGGATCAAGGTCAAGGGAGACAAGTATGCCTCTTCCTATTATTTTAACGGCAAGTCCTGCAGCCAGAGCGAGCTGCATGAACTGCTGGCCAAGGCGGGAATCACTCCAGAGAGCTACAATATTGTGATGCAGGGCGATGTCACCCGCATCATCGAGATGACGGCCATGGACCGCCGGAAGATCATAGATGAGATCGCTGGCGTCGCCGAGTTCGATGAGAAGAAGAAGAAGGCCATGGAGGAGCTGGATGTGGTGGCGGAGCGCATCGGCCGGGTGGATGTGATAATCGAGGAGGTGGCGGATCAGCTTTCCCATCTCAAGGCGGAGAGGGACCGGGCCCTCTCCTACCAGGCCCACCGGGAGGATCTGGCCCGCCAGCAGGCCTTCCTTCTCCTGGCCAAACTCAAGGAGGCTTCCATTGAACTCGAGGCCCTGCATGAGGAGATGGCAGGCCTGGAGCAGAAGGGCTTAAGCCTGCAGCAGAAGGCGGATGAGAAGAGGCAGCAGTTCTCGGAGCAGGACAGGAGGCTCGCCTCCCTCAGCTCGGAGATCACCCATAAGGGAGAGGACGAGCAGATCGCAGTCAAGCGCAGGATAGAGGAGATCAAGGGGGAGATTGCCCGGGAGGCGGCCCGGCTGGAGATAGTGGAAAAGAGCCTCTCCGAGATAGAAGATCAGCAGAAGAGCTGCTTCAAGCAGACGGGAAGCCTGCAAGCCGAAGCAGCCTCCCTGGCGGAGAAGATGGGAGACGAGAGCCTGCGCGCCGCCAGCCTGCGAGGAGAATTGGATGATCAGCTTGCTTTGCAGGGAAAGGCCCAGGAGAGCCTGGCCCGGGCCGATGCCAGGTTCGCCTCCCTGCGAGACGAGCTGGCCGGGGCCAGGCAGATCCGGGAGGAGGCGAAGTCAAGTTTGGGCGATCTGGTCCGGGAGAGGGACCGGCTGCTCGACGCCACCAGGCGATCCGGCCTGGAAAAGGAGGAGCTTCTTTCAGGAATAAAAGAGGCAGAAGAGGGCCTCTCCAGCCTGGAGCAGGATGAAAAGCAGCTGCGATCGGATCTCTCCTCCCTCAACAGCCGGGCTATGAGCCTGGAGAGGGATAGAGACGACCTGGAGAGCGCTCGCCAGAGGCTGCGCCGGGAGATGGCCGAGGGAGATCGGGAGCTGCAGCGGCTGCAGAGCGAATTTGCCAAGAGCGACGGCCGGATGAGAGCAGCGGAGGAGAAGTCAGGATACAGCCGGGCGGTGGAGGCGGTCCGGTCGGCCATGAAGAGGCAGATCTTGCCGGGCCTCTTCGGGACCATATCCGAGCTGGGTGTGGTAGACCCGGCCTATTCTGCCGCTCTGGAGGTGGCGGCGGGAGCCCGAATGCAGAGCATAGTTGCCGCCAGCGATGGCGATGCCTCCCAGGCCATAGAGTATCTTAAGAGATCCCAGATCGGGAGGGCCACATTCCTTCCTTTAAACAAGCTGGAGCGGGGCCGTCTGTCCTCCCGGCCCGATCACCCGGGAGTGGTGGACTATGCCCTCAATCTGGTGGACTATGATCCAAAATTCCTGCCCGCCTTCTGGTATGTCTTCCGGGATACCCTGGTGATGGACAGCCTTTCCTCCGCCCGGCTCCTCATGGGCCGCTACCGCATGGTCACATTAGAGGGAGATCTGGTGGAGAGGTCGGGAGCCATGACCGGAGGCCATTACCGCTCCAAGATGAAGTTCGCCGCTGAGGAGCGGTCCAGGATCATGGATCTCTCGGCAAAGATCGCCTCAGCCGAATCGGAACGGGCCGAGAGGCTGGACAAGATGGACCGGATCGAGGAGCAGATATCTCACATCTCCCGGGAGGTGGAGGAGTTGAACCGGGAGATATCCAAGAAGACCTTCCAGGTGGATGAGAGGGGCTCCGCAGGACCCCGCCTGGAGAAGGCCATATCGGAGAAGAGAGAGCGTCTGGCGGCCATGGAGGGAGAGGCTTTAGGCTATAAGGAGCAGCTGGGCACCCTGGAATCCTCCATAGCCGCCTCCGAGAAGGCCCTCTCTTCCGCTCAGGAGAAGATAGACCGGCTGGAGGAGGAGCTGAAGGGCTCAGAGATCCCCGATCTGAATAAACGAGCTGATGCTGCTGGCCTGGAGGTCAAGAGGCTGCAAGAGAGGATCAGTGCCATCGATGGGGAGATGCTCAAGGACAAGATCAGAGAGGATGCTCTTCAAGAGAAGCTCGATGAGCTCTCCCTCCGCCGGGCCTCTTTAGAAGCCCAGAAGGCAGAGGCTCTGGCCAGAAAGAGCGCCGGAGCGGCGTCCATGGCAGAGCTCAAGGAGAAGCTGGCTGCCTCTCTGGCCAGAGAGGAGAAGATCGAGGGAGAGCTGCACGGCCTGAAAGGAGAGAGGCTCAAGCTCTTAGAGAGGACCCTGGCCTTGCAGAAGGAGGCGGAACAGGCAGAGAGGGAGTGGGATAGGATCGAGGCCCGCAAGAATGCCACCGCCTCGACAGAAGGGGCGGTGCTCTCCAGAGTGATGGAGCTGCGGGGTCAGATCGAGAGCTGCGGGGTTGACTCCAACCAGGAGCCGCCCAACTCCGAGATCGTGGCGGAGAAGATCCGGGCCTTGGAGCAGGCTATGAGGGATATGGAGCCGGTGAATATGCTGGCCATCCGGGAGTATGACCATGTCCAGATCAGGCATGACACCCTCTCCCAGAGGAGGAACACCCTGGCGGCAGAGAGGGAGGCGATCATAGAGAAGCTGGACAAGTACGACCAGATGAAGAAAGAGGCCTTCATGACCAGCTTCACTGAGATCAACAGCAACTTCAAGGAGATCTTCCGGGAGCTGTCCCGGGGGGAGGGTGAACTGATATTGGAGAGCCCGGAGGATCCCCTCTCTGCGGGAATGACCATCAAGGCCCGGCCGGCG
>DAWB01000038.1:0-2860 GCA_002505805.1 Methanosaeta sp. UBA80
GGTCTGGTCCTGTTTTCCTGAAAGGCCCCGGATCTCTGAGAGTGTCTCCGCCTGCTTATCTGCCATGACACCCATCGTCTCATTCATGCTAAGCAGAAGTGGGATTGCCTTATTCATCTGGACAGTTGTGCAGAACTGAGCATACTCTCCAATCGTCATGACCTCTCCCTCGTAATCCTCGACGACAACTCTTGAGACTTCAGCACGTTCGGGTCGCCGCTTCATCTCCACATGCTTTCTAAACGCCTGTATCTCCTGCTCGCTGCCGTCAACCAGAACAAGGACCTCGTCTCCTGCATCCTCTTCTATATTGTGGGCCTCAAACCTGCGAATCCTGTTGGCCATGGCCATGCTCATCAGGAAATAGCGATAGCCTACGTCATGTACTTTCGGGCCAATGATTCTGATCCTGAGCTTCATTCAGGGTAGATGTGTGCTCGCCAGTAAGAATAGCTTTTGGTTGGTCCTGATCACTGATGATAATTGAGCCCAAAAAGCCGATGAACTGCAAGAAACGAGGAAGCTAATGGAAGAGGCAGCGCGACTGGTTGCGCATGCCTGCGCTGGCGCAGGTGGGCGAGGCAACGGCCGCGCGCCCGCATGGCTGCCGCGCTCCTCCCGTCTGGCGTGGGCGGGCAGGCTCCGTCCATGGAGCGCTCATGGGACATGCTCCCATTCTCCTATTGCAGATGTTGCTTTGACTCTCGGGCTGGAGCGAGGTTTTATACATCGACGATACCATATTATGAACTACTGAAAACCGGAAAGGATGATCTGTAAATGCCGCTTACGGGAATAATAAAAAAATCTGGAAATCATTATGTAGCCCTTTGTCTTGAGATCAACGTATCCAGCCAGGGCGAGAGCATAGAGGAAGCAAGGAAGATGCTTCAGGAAGCCTGTAATGAGTACATCTCGTATATGAAGGATGAAGGATTATTGAATGAAATAGAGCCGGTCTCCCTTGAAACTCTTCGAGAATTTCTTATCGATGACGTCGAATATGTAAGGCCTTCGTCCGACTGGGTTTATTCGGAGAGCATAACCTTTGAGGTCTCTGCCAGTGTCTAAAAAGATACCTCCCATGTCGAGCCAGAAGTTCGTGAAGCTTCTTAATCGAGGCGATGCAAGGTTCGTTCGACAGAGCGGAACCAGTCATGCCATATTTAAACGAGAAAAAGACGGGACAATATACCGGGCGCCTGTGATAATGGCCAGGAATGAACTCTCACCTAAATATATGAAACTCGTGCTGCGTCAGTTAGGCTTCACAGATGCAGAAATTGAAGCTCTTGTTTGAGCTATTGAGCAACTCAACGCATTGTTCCGATTTCAGTCTTCCTTTTAATCCTTCTCTTTGCTATCTTTCGCCAGCTTGCTCAAGTCTTACTGCTCATGATTAATCGAGGCTAGCCCACATGACTGGCCGCGTGCCACCCGGGCGCGCGCCAGTGATGCGCCTGCTCGCAGGTGCACAAGTTCATCGTTTATACCATTTGAACGTTTAGATTCCCCTTTGCCTTTTCATACATCTTTCTATCCAGGGTCAGCAGCGGCACTTTCTCACTCTCTGCAGCTGCCAGAAAGAGTGAATCATAGAACGTCGTCCGGTTTTCCAGAGCGATATCGTATGCCAGTCTGGCCAGATCCATTGAGCTTATCTGGGTGCATGACTGAATGAATTCCAGGCACTTTGAAAGTGACTGCCATATGGCATCTTTATCTTCTCCAAACTGGACCACTCTCTTCCAGGCAACATTTCCGACCTCTGCTGCGGCTATATCTAGTGTAATCGGATTATATTTGCCAGCGGCCGTCACTGCCCGCTCCGAGGCATCTTCCTCAAAGTATAGAGCTACAATCACGCCTGTATCGAAGACTGCTCTATCTCGCATCTCTGTCCTCTCTGATCAGATCCGACGCGCTGACGCCTATATTCTTCGTCCTTGCTCTCATCTCGGCCGCTTCGCAGAGCAGCCTATTTCTCCTCTTCTCTCTGACCAGATCCTCAACCGCTTGCCTGATGTCCGATTGCCAGTTGATATCCTTCATCTCGTCCATCATCTTCCTGACCTCTGCAGGGATACGGATTGTATACACGCAGCTTGTAGTCATAAAAGGATGTTTATGCTTAAGATATATACATTTTTCTGAATCATCCAGGTTGTCGGATGATTGGGCGGAGTTCCCTCTGCATGATAAGTACGACTTGGTCTATAGCACCTGGAGTGGGGCGGTTAAAGATCCGGCGTCGCTTATGAAGATGCACGAGGCTAGCCGGGGCTACTGCGCCCTGGAATTGGGGGCCAGTCCCTCCAAGGAGGGAGACTTTGATAAGATCTATACTATGATCATGGGAGACGAATTAAGGTACCCTGGAAATTATCTGAATATTCTCACCACTCTTTATGACTACGGGATATACGCCAACCTAGAGACCTGGGGATACGATACTGTGACAAAATACCAGACGATAGAGGATGCTGTGGAGTTGAGGAAGAACGGACTTGAAGCCTACACTCATGTTATAGATGAGATGATAGAACAGTTGCGCCAGTTCTTCCAGGCCAAGATGAATCCGGACGGCACTTATACAACCCGCGCCAAGGGCGTCTCATGCATGCTCTGGTGGCACGTCTAAATGATGCATGAATAACATCCTCAGTTGAAGCCTGGTATTGAGAAAGAGCAGTACTACATCATCCTTATGGCCAAGGGATAATGTAGTACTGCCGAATTCGACCCAAATCCTTTTCTCTCAGAGGAGCCTATATATCATCAGATGAAGCTCAAGATCACAATCGCCGGTCCGAAGGTTCATGACGTTGGCTACCGCTACTTCCTGTTGGGCATTGCCATG
>DAWB01000038.1:2969-3132 GCA_002505805.1 Methanosaeta sp. UBA80
GTTCTGCGCTACGATCCAGTTGAACAAAGCCATCCCAGTCCTTTTAGAGATCAGAGATAATACCAAGGCAACCCCTCAAATCCTGGAAGAGATCAAAGCGGTGCGAAAGAACACCGATACAGTGCCTCAGGTCTTGGGCGAGATCAAGGGCTTGAGGGATGAC
>DAWB01000016.1:0-2086 GCA_002505805.1 Methanosaeta sp. UBA80
TGCCATTCTTTATCTGTTTGCGCAGTCACTGCCAAAATCAAAATTAGACCCGATATTAATCCGCATGGAGATATTTATATCATTATCATATATAAGAGTTAGGAATAATGATACGGATGCTGATAAAAGCTTACAGAGCAAATCTCAAAGGTTCTCTGCCAGATCGATATTTTAAATCCGCACATTCTCCGCGTGCTTCCAGACTATAGCTCTCTTCGTCCACTTGCCTTCCATCTCCCCCCAGAAAGCTGAGTCGATCCGGAAGCCCTGCTCGNNNNGGAGATGCTTTGTCCTGACTATTGTTATCCGTCACATATCAAAACGTTCTTTAGATATACTTTAATAGAATGAAATATTACGAAGAAACAATGATTTGGCTCTAATAGGAGAAATTAAGATGTATAAATTGAACGTATTAACAAATTGGAGGCAATGCCTGTGAGCCGCTTTCATTTTCTGGCGCTAGGTGTGATCGGGATATTGCTGATCATCGTTGGCTGCACCTCATCGGCCGCTGAGGAGACCGTGGATGTCATAACCATAGCCGACAGCACCGGCGATTGGGGCCATCCCTCTCCTTACGGACATTATGCCCGCGGCCCCGGCTATATTCGGATGAGCCTGATCTTCGACACACTCATCTGGAAGGATGAGAACGGATTTGTGCCCGCCCTGGCGGAGAGCTGGGAGTACCTTTCCGATGAGAAGGCCTATGTCTTCAACCTTCGCGAAGGAGTGACCTGGAACGACGGCGAGCCATTCACAGCAAAGGATGTGGCTTTCACCTATGAGTATATAAAAGACAATCCCTATCAGTTGGTGGATTCTTCCATCATAAAGACAGCCGAGGCTATTGACGATAAGACCGTCAAGATCAGCATCCAGAAGGGTTATGCGCCCTTCCTGGACCAGGTAGCGGGAACTCTTCCCATCCTGCCGGAGCACATCTACAAGGATGTCAGCGACCCAGCCGGCTTTACTGATCCCGAGGCCCTGACCGGCACCGGACCCTTCAAGCTGGTCAATTATGACAAGGCTCAGGGCACATACCTTTATGAGGCCAATGAGGGCTACTACCAGGGCGCACCCCGGGTCAAGCAGATCAAATTCGTCAAGGTCAGCCTGGAGATGTCCGCCGCCGCTCTGGAGAAGGGCGATGTTGATGCCGCAACTGTGCCCGGCGAGACCGTGGATGGCTTGAAAGACAATGGCTATATTGTGATCAAGGGCACTCATGACTGGCTAGCCAAGATCATGGTCAACCACATGAAGGCACCCTTCTCCGATGCCAAATTCAGGCAGGCCCTTTACTACGCCATCGATCGTCAGGACCTGGTAAAAACGGGACTTAGAGGCTATGGACTGGAGGGAAGCCCCGGCCTGTATGCCTCGGACAACCAATGGTACAATCCGGATCAGGAGCAGTATCCCTATGATCCTGCAAAAGCAGGAGAGCTTCTGGTAGAGCTGGGATACGAGAAAAAGGATGGCAGCCAGTACTACACCAGGGTCAGCGAGCCTGAGGCTATAGTGCTGCTGGTAACTGCTACCAATGAGCGTCAGGGAGAGCTGGTTGCCAAGCAGCTTGACTCTGCAGGAATCAAAGTCAATCTGCGCAGCGTGGACCCCAAGACACTGGACAGCCTGGTAGGAGAGTGGAAGTTTGACCTGGCCTTCAGCGGCCACGGAGGCATGGGCGCCGATCCGAACATGCTCAATAGGTACCATCTGGACATGAAGAGCTTCAACAGTGCTCGCTACGACGACAATACAGAGCTGAATGAGATTCTGGAGAGCCAGGCGGAGGAGATGGACCAGGATAAGAGAGAAGAGCTGGTCGATTCCGCCCAGGAGATCATAGCTCAGGACCTGCCCGCTCTGCCCCTCTACTTCACAGACACCTTCTGGGCTTCCAATGACAAGGTGAGCTTCTACTACACCTATGGAGGGGTAGGAAGCGGAGTTCCCATCGCCCTGAACAAGATGATCTTTGTCTGAAGATGTAGCACTAGCTGCGGCTCAAGTGCCGCAGTCATTCTTTTTTGGGATACTTCTAGCGAAATAGTCTTAAATGATAGCCTTAATG
>DAWB01000016.1:2128-2972 GCA_002505805.1 Methanosaeta sp. UBA80
GAAATGACTGATGAAATAAGATCCATGCTGCTTGAGCCCATTGGTGTAATCCATACCCCTTACAAAAGGAGAGAGGATATACCCAGGCAAGGAAGGCTCTCCGCAGAGATATGCGAGATAGAGGTCTTTGCACCCTTTTCAGAGGGGCTCAAGGACATTGAGCAATGCAGCCATCTCTTCGTCATATTCTGGCTCCATCTGGCCAATAGAAATCTTCTCCAGGCAACGCCGCCTCACGATGGCAGAGAGCACGGCGTCTTTGCCACCCGCTCACCAAACCGGCCCAATCCCCTGGCCCTGGATATTGTAAAGCTGATAGAGGTCGATGGCAACCGGCTCAGGGTATCGGGCATGGATGCCCTGGACGGCTCATTGCTTCTGGATATCAAACCCTATTCGGCGGGAATAGACTCCTTCCCCCAGGCCAGGATCGCCTGGCAGAAGGACGGTGGAATATGAATATCAGCAATAAATATGGGCTGAGGAACAGTCCGCCAGTCAGGACATCGGATGGGCTGGCAGATGAGGCCCATCCCGAGATGGGGATGGCAAGCAAGCTTTTATGCCTCTTTCCATCGAGCTTGGTCAACTACCTGATCGCCCTCGCCGCCATCTTCTCTATTAATTTCATCCTTCCCCGCCTCATGCCCGGCGATCCCCTCCAGGCCATCTACGGCCAGGAGGCCCTGGTGGTGATGAGCGATGAGATGGAGGCGCAATTGATCAGGCAGCTGTCCCTGGACAAATCCTGGTGGGATCAGATGCTGGCCTATATCCTGAGCTTGATGCAGGGCGACCTGGGCTTTTCTTATTACTACCGTGAACAGGTTTCCCAGGTGATACT
>DAWB01000178.1 GCA_002505805.1 Methanosaeta sp. UBA80
CAATAGATTTGGGCTCGATTTTCACCAATTCTGCCAGCGGATCTATGAGCCGCCGGCCAATGGAGACTGCGCCTCGCACTGTGGCATCTTCATGGGGAAACTCGCGACGGGCAACATCCGACGTGGAATAAACCGACGCCCCCGATTCATTGACCATAATGATAGGCATATCCAGATTGAGGCTGCGCAAAAATGCTTCCGTCTCTCGGCCTGCGGTGCCATTGCCGACCGCAATCACCTCGATTCCATTTTTCTTGCAGATCTCCTGCACTTTGGCTGCGGCCTCTTCTCTCCTCTTTTCGGTATCTTGGGGGAAGATCACATGACTCTCCTGCAGCCTGCCCAGCCTGTCGATCACTGCCAGCTTGCAGCCGGTTCGAAAACCCGGATCTACTGCCAGGACGCACTTCTGACCCAAGGGAGGTTCTAAGAGAACCTGGCGTAGGTTTTCAGAAAAGATCTCTATGGCCTTCTCCTCAGCATTGGCGCGAGCGGCAGCAAGAGTCTCGTTTTCCATGGAAGGGGCCAAAAGCCGTAGATATCCGTCCTTTGCTGCTTGCTTCACCTGGTCGGCAGCCAGATCATCTCTCTTTATGAAAAGCTCTTCTAAAATGGCCAGTCCATCTTCCTCTGCTGGGGCGACATGAAGGCTCAAGACTCCAGCTCGCGCCCCTCTCAGCATGGCTAACAGCCTGTGTGGGCTTGCTCGGGTGACAGGCTCGGACCAGTCCAGATAGTCCCTGAATTTTGAATCATCAGCTTCTTTGCAGGAAGCGGCCACAGACCGAAGGACACCCTGTGATTGATAGAGATCCCTCATCCTGCTTCGCGCCTCGGCATCCTCGCTCATCCACTCGGCTATAATGTCCCGTGCTCCGGCCAGGGCTTCCTTTGCGGAGGCGACTCCCTTCTCCACATCCACATAGGCTAAAGCCTCCTTTTCTGGGTCCAGGTCGCCATGGTCCTGAGCAAATATCTTCTTGGCCAGCGGCTCCATGCCGCGTTCTTTGGCAGCAGTGGCGCGAGTCTTCCTTTTAGGCCGGAAAGGAAGATAGATGTCCTCCAGTCGGGTCAGTGTATCCGCTGCCAGCAACTTTTCGCGCAGATCATCTGTGAGCAAATTGCGCTTGGAGAGCGAATGAAGGATGGCTTCTCTCCTCTCTTCGAGCTGTCTGAGGCGAAGGAGAAGATCGCGTATCTTGGCTATTTCCACCTCATCTAGATTTCCTGNNCTGTCTGAGGCGAATGAGAAGATCGCGGATCCTGGCAATCGCCACCTCATCCAAATTTCCTGTAGCCTCTTTTCGGTATCTGGCTATGAATGGTAGCGATGAGCCGCTGTCCAGCAAGTCTATGGTGGCCTGGACCTCTCTCTCTGCCAGAGATAGCTGTAGAGCAATTCTTGCGATTTGAGATTCGAGCATGTCGCATCCTTCCTGGAATGGAGAGATCAAAAAGGTTCTTGCAGCCAAAGGTCAGTAGGTCCTTTGATGAGTGCCTCTTCTCGCAGGATATGGCCTGGCACCTGAGAGCCCTGAGGATTACTCCAGATGGCCTGTATTGCAGCAAAGCCAGTCAAGAGACATATTTCGCTTATGCGGTCATGCTATACGCTTATTGACCATCTGGGGCCTACAGGTGCGGTGCCCAGAGATGCAAGAGAAGATACCTGGCAGAAGCTATAAGGCGTCTCAGATCCTATAACCTTTGGGATTTATTATGAAAAATGTTCGCATGATGTTTCTAGGGATGATGCTTCTATTTCTTGCAGTCCCATTTGCCACAGCCGCAGAGAATAATGTGTCCAAGCTGATAGTGCAGGGTGAAGGCAAAGTCATTGCTGCTCCGGATAAGGTGACTGTGGTACTGGGAGTTGAAACTCGGGATTCCAGTGCGGCTATTGCTGCATCGGAAAATGCCCAGCTGATGAATGAGACCATAGCCGCATTGCTTGCCGCAGGAATTGCCGAGAACGAAATTCAGACTAGCTCCTACAGCCTCAGAACAGCATCCCAAGATGAGCCCGTTTTAGCCGGGACAAGACAGAAAGCTCCAGAATTTCTAGCCTCCAATCTCGTAACTGTGAACCTGAACAATACAACAGATGTTGGGCGGGTACTGGATGCGGCGGTCTCAGCCGGTTCGAATACCATCCAGGAGGTTAGCTTTGACCTCAAGGATGCACAACCGCAACAAGACCTAGCTCTGACCTTGGCTATTGAAGACGCCAGCCGAAAAGCAGAGGTCGCAGCGGAGGCAGCTAGCGTGAATCTGGGCCGAGTGCTGGAAATCTCGGAGGGTTATGGATATGTGGCTGCAAAATCCCAAAGTGCCGTCTTTGATATGGCGACACCCATTCAGCCTGGCCAGATGGAGATCACTGCCAGCGTAACCATGACCTACGAGATATCCTGAAGGTCAATCTGAGCAGCTGCATCTTTTTTTGTCACCACCGCCTCAGCTAGCTTTGGTTCCAGGCGGGACTTGCTGAGTTCTCAGGGAGCGATAACGACCAAAAATTTTCCGCAAAAAATGCGGAAAAATCCCCTATAATAGGCCCAGCCAAAAAAGGAGTGATTCGATAGGAAATGGCTCATTAAATCATCGAAATATTATTATAATATTAAATTACTATTTTTCCGTGGATTAAATTTCTATACGACTGTATTAGTTAGCAGGAACACGGTTCTTGTG
>DAWB01000164.1:0-9194 GCA_002505805.1 Methanosaeta sp. UBA80
CCTCCATGCGACAAGCCCACGCGGACATGCGCGCGCCCATGCGAGAGCACGCGCGAGCGCCCGACTGGCAGACCGCGATGCGGCCCGGACAGCCCGGCCCACGGGCGGCGGCCAGGCAAGGCCAGCGGCAGGACGAAAGGCGAGCCGAGAGTGCCGGGGGAGCGGGAGGCGCGGCGATGGTCTGTTTAAGCCCTATCCCCTAAACATCCTGCTATTTTGTTCCCGCTATTTCTTGTCATCTGCCAGCCAGAGGTGCGTTTAAAAACATAGATAACCAGTCGGACAATAGCGGCTACTTCAGGCTCTCTCCTCCTTAAAAGATCGTAAGGCCTTCATGTAAACATCTTCTCCTATCCAGAAACCGGCTTCATCTCTCAGTCGATCGAGCTCTTTTCGCAGCGACGGTATCATTTCTTCTCGCTTGGCTCGGATTAAAATTCCAATCACGCCGGTGATGTTCAATCCATAAACTCTGGCGATCCGCCTAGCCTCGCTTTCATCAAGAAAAACGACTTCTGGTTCTTTCTCCACTGCAAGAGCTATAGTCTCTGATTCGCCTTCGTGCAGGTCCTTTCTCAAAAAATGAATAAGAGTGCGATTTGTCGGATCAACGACTTCTATCCATCCGGCTTGTTTTGCTTCTTTCAGCTCAGATGAGCCTGGCCAGCCTCTGCCTTCCTCGACCACCTCCCTCCAAACGGCTGGCGCTACTAAAACCTTCTTATGGAACTCGCGCAATAAATGGAGACGGCCTATCTTTGACAGATGAATCAGTGTTGAAGAATCACTGATTGCACTCGGCATAGCTCAGATCCTCTTCCAGCTCTTCTTCTCCGTAGTGTCGCCTGATCCGACGATGACCGAGAAGATCTTCGAATTGAAGGCGAGTTAGGCCACTTAATGCAGAAGCTTTCCCGGATGAAAGTATGCCGCGCTGATAAAGTGCCAGAGCTAACTCTTTATAAAGCTCTGTCTCGATATCATCAGGAGGAACCCGAAGGGCATTAACTATCTCTTCTGGGATCTTCAGAGTCTTTGCGCTCATTAAATTCGTGCTCCATTTCGTATTAAAAGCTGAGATTGTTCATTAATCTTTGGTTGGAAGACACCTCATCTAACCTTATTCACATTTCTCCGGCCCGCATAGCGGCATCCAACTGCGCCCGCTTGCTGCATGGCGAGCGGAGAGCCGAGCGCGCCGGGCACGGCGGGAGGTGCGGCGATGGCCAGGCCAGGAGTCTGCTGTGGGCCTGAAATCCCGGCTGCCCGAATACCAGCCTCTTCAGACATCAGGCCCGCCCGGCCTCCTGCCCCTCAGAAACGATCGCCTGCCGGACAAGCCAGCCCGCCCTGACGACATCGGCGCAGGCCCGCACGGCCCGGCCCACGGGCGACGGCCTGGTAAGCCAGCAGCAGGACGAAAGGCGAGCCACGAGCGCCGGACGGCGGAGGTGCAGCGACGGAAAGGCCGGGGCCTGATGCGGGCATGATATTCAGGCTGCTAAAATCAAGGTCCCATCTAACCTGAAAACTAGTAAAATTCCCTTTCCTATAAGAACAGTGGGCAGAGCGAAAGAATATATCTCATTGCAGTTAATAAATTCGCAGATGCTTGTAGAATATATCAAAGCGGCAATGGATAAGGCAACCTATGAGATCATTGACGATCCAGAGCCCTTTTATGGCGAGATTCCCGAACTCAAAGGGGTGTGGGCTACTGGAAAGACCCTGGAGGCCTGCAGGGATAGCCTCATGAGCGCTCTGGAAGATTGGATTGTCTTTCGGCTCAGAACAGGAAGATCAATTCCATCTATAGGAGCAGCATCAATTATAGTTTCTGCGGAGCCGGTAAGCGTTGTCGAATAAGCTAACTCCGGTCTCAAGAAGAGAGCTGATACGAAGATTAAGAAAATTGGCATTTGAAGGTCCATTTCCAGGATCAAAACACGATGTGATGGCCAGAGATGATGATTCGGTTGTCATTCCTAATTCACACCGTGGGGAAGACATAAGCGTTGATCTGCTCATAAAGATCTTGAGACAAGCCGGAATCTCTCGAGACGAATGGCTTGAATCCAAATAGCGGCCTGGTTGTCTTGGGTAAAGAATAATTCGCAAAGCTATACCGGCCAAAATACCATAACTAATAATAAGATCTCTTGCTTGATCAATACATCCGCCCTGACGACATAATCGCTTGATCCGCCTGGCCCGATGGCGAAAGGCTAGCGGAGAGCTGGCCCGCCGGGGCTCTGCTATGGGCCTCCAATCCTTGCTGCCGAATGCCAGCATCTTCAGGCATCATGCCCGCCCGGCCTCCTGCCCCACACAAACGATCGCCTGCCGGGCAAGCAAGCCCGCCCTGACCGCATCGCCTCAGGCCCGGATCGCCCGGCCCATGAGCGGTGGCCAGGTAAGTTAGCGGCAGGACCAAAGATGAGCTGAGAGCGCCGGGCGGCGAGAGGCGCGGCGATGGCTAGGCCGAGGCCTCCGTTGGCCTGAAATCCCGGCTGCCCGAATGCCAGCATCCTCAGGCATCATGCCCGCCCGACCTCTCGCCCCTCAGAAACGATCGCCTGCCGGATAAGCCAGCCCGCCCCCACGGCATCGCTGCAGGCATGGACGGCCGGTCCACGGGCGACGGCCAGGCAAGCCAGCGGCAGGACGAAAGCGAGCCGAGAGTGCCGGGCGAGCGGGGGAGGCGCGGCGATGGCCAGGCAAGCCCGCCAAGACGCAGGGAATTGACAGCTCTTCAGTTGAATGGTTGTCCCTCTCAAATGCCTGGAGGTCTTGCCTGGGGAAACAGAGGGTATTGATCTGCTAACTTTTCCATCGGGTAGTATTATATGCAAATAAGGATGAAGTAATTTCTAATGAAACGTCTCTATGACTACACCATAATCATTCGCCCAGAAGACAATGGCACATTCACTGCCTACGTGCCCGCAATTGCAGGCTGCCACGCCTGGGGCAAGACTCCTGATGAGGCCCAGGCAGAGTTGATAAATGTCTTCGAAATGATCCAAGATGAGTACAAAGAAGAAGAACGCTTGCTTCCAGAAGATGTAGATGTAAAGGCCATTCATGCCTGCCAAAGCTAGGGATCTTCAGAAAGCGGCTAGAAAGCTTGGATTTCAGATGGTGCGGCAAAAAGGAAGCCACGCCAGATGGAAGCATCCAGATGGCCGGGCAACTACAATCCCAATTCATGGCAATAGCGAGATCGGAAGCTGGCTTTTTTATGAGATTCTCAAGCAGTTAGGCATAACCGAAGAGGATTTTTATAAGCTCATAGAATGAGTCTCATCGCTCCTCATTCTGGGGGCCACCCTTTCCGGGGAGGCGATTCATCAATTTCCAATGCTCGACCCTGCATCTTGCCTCCGGACACGATCGCCTGTCAGGAAAATCAGCCCGCCCCGACGGCATCGCTGCAAGCCCGGACGGCCCGGCCCACGGCGGCGGCCAGGCAAGCCAGCGGCAGGACGAAAGGAGAGCCGAGAGCGCCGGGCGGCGGGAGGCGCGGCGATGGGCTGGCCGGGGCAGAACAGAGGTGATATGTGGCATCTATTTCAATTGCTGAATCAATTCTATCAAGTCATCTTTGGAAATCCCATTCCAGATGGATACTTGAGATAAAATATCGTTGAGTGTGCCCTTTGCCAGCTCCTCATGAAAGGGAACGGTGATATTATGCTCCCCAGCTACGGTTGGCTTTCTCAGCCGGACGTGGCTTCCTCTCTGCCGGATGATTTCATATTCAAGAGAAACAAGCACTTTGATGAGCTTCTCGCCGCTAACAACCGGAAGCTTTTGCAAGTGGCTGCACCTCAAATTCAGAAATCGAGAGGATCTTCAGCTCTTCGCCAGACTCTAAGATATCTTCAAAATGCAGACTTGTAGCCTCTTTTATGTTTTCGGTTAGCTCATCAAGTGTTCTGCCTTGTGTGAATATGTCCGCACTTATCCCACGAGCGCACCAGTTCTCTCCATCGAAGTAAACCTCAAACTTCACCAGCAACTGAAATCACCATTTCCCTCGCAGTGCTTGTTGCTTATGCTTAATATCTGTATGCTATCTGGATCGGTTATCATTTTGTGAATAGACAATTCGTTGGCTAGGTTCCATTTCTTCCTGTTATCCACCACAATCGACCTCCTGCTCCTCAGAAACGATCGCCTGCCGGGCAAGCCCGCCCGCCCTGACGACATCGTCACAATCCAGATAACTAGCAGCTGATGGCCGTCATGAGCGAGAGCTACGGATCCAAACATAATAACAACCGGAATCGGGCTGTAGCCCGGCGATGCTTATTCAAATAGACCGCAAAAGAAAAATCAAGCTTCTAAACACTTACATTCACAGAAGCCGCAGTCGTAGTTGGCTCGGGTATGCTAAGGCGCTCGGCCTTCAGCCCTTCCAGGTGAAATTCTATCGCCTCTTTCATCAGCTCCAGCGTATCTTTTTTCGTTGGACCAGTAGCTATGACGCCGGGCAAATCCGGACAATATGCAGCGTAATTATTTTCAGCCTTTTCAATGATAATCAGATACTCAGTCATCTTTCTCAATCTCCTTAAGACCACTTTGCTTCAATATACTATTCAAGGTGCCTCTTGGCACTTCATCATCCAAATTCCCAGAGATGGTCACCAATCCTCTCTTAAAATGATGCCTGTACTGCCTGTGACTGCCTCTTGTTCTATCAAGGAACCATCCATCTTCTTCTACCAGCTTAATGACGGCTCTGACTTTCAATTGTAGGCCTCGAATGAAATAATCAACCTGCCTAATAATTAATCTCTTTAGGTATGTAGCTGTTTCCTTGATTGTATTCCGCTGTTGAGCGAAAGACCGCGAATTCAATATCTGCTGTGAGCCTGAAATCCCAGCTGCCCGAATAGCAGCATCTTCAGGCATCAGGCCCGCCCGGCCTCCTGCCACTCAGAAACGATCGCCCTGCCGGACATGCCAGCCCGCCCCGAAGGCATCGCCGCAGGCCCGGATGGCCCAGCTCACGGGCAGCGACCAGGCAAGCCAGCGGCAGGACGAAAGGCGAGCCGAGAGTGCCGGGCGGCGGGAGGCGCGGCGATGGCTAGCCCTGGGCTTGTTGCCGGCCTGATATTCAGGCTGCTTCATCCCAGCTTCTTAATCTCACTCCCCAGTCCTAGCCGCATTTTCCAGCCATGCTTCGGGGCTAATCGCAAGCACCGATTCAGGGCAACGCTCCAGCATTTCATCATCCCATGATACTAAAATTGCATCATAGTCGCTGGCCACAGCAACATAAACTGCATCGGCTCCCCGAAGACGATTTTCAATGGCAATCTCCGCAGCACGGAGAGCGAGAGGCAAGTCCAATGAGATCTGTGTCATCCCTGGAAAATTCTTTATGAGATTGACCAGCCTTCCAGATAGAAACGAGTCTCCGGTTGGCCTGGCAATTGCCGCTCCACACTCGGCAAGAACAAGATTGGGGCAAAATATTTTTGATCCTTTTACTCTGTGCAGAAATCTATAGCTCAAAGGATATAGCTGCTCAGAAGGCCGCGCTGCAGAGACAAAAACGCTGGCGTCAATTGTCAGTCTCATCTCCTCATCTCGGAAAGAATCTGCAAAGCGCTCTTCTCGCTCTTCCATTTAGAATCGATTTTTTGGGCTAAAGCCTGCCACTCTTCATCCCAATCGATCTCCTCTGCTATATCTTCAGAGTATCTGAGCGGAACCAGCACTGCCATGGGTCTGCCCTCAGGGCCGATTAGCGTAGCTGTCTCACCAGGTGATAGCCTTGCTAAAATATTTTCAAGGTTCTTTTTAGCTGAGTCCACAGAAACCTCTACTGACATGATGAACCTCTTGGTTTTATGTTTTGATTTCTTTTAGCTTATGTAACCGCATGCTACTAAAAGTTAACCAAAAAATACCGGTTAGCTAGAGCCATCCTGCGAGCCTGAGATCCCGGCTGCCGAATAGCAGCATCCTCAGACGAGACGAGAGCGCCGGGCGGGCGCGGAGGCGCGGCGACGGAAAGGCCGGAATCTGCTGCGATCCTGAAATCCCGGCTGCCGAATGCCAGCTTCTCCAGGCATCAGGCCTGCCCGGCCTCCTGCCCCCCCAGAAACGATCGCCTGCTGGAAAGGCCAGCCCGCCCTGACGACATCGCCGCAGGCCCGGACGGCCCGGCCCAAGAGCGACGGCCAGGCAAGCCAGCGGCAAGACGAAGGGCAAGCCGAGAGCGCCGGACGGGCGCGGAGGCACGGCGATGGCCCCGTCTTGGGAGAATGTTCTCGCTGAAACTTCAGCGATCAACTCCCAGTTTTCCCAGAATAGGTGGGAGACTAATTCCTTGATGAATGCATAAAATACACAAAGCATCCGTTGAGTGCTTTTCAGAGCGAGAAAGATTTATGGGATGAGACGGCAGCTAAGTCTATAATGGCCTGATCATGAGAAACGAAAAGATCACTTATCGCCTTCATGCTGTCAAACGGATGTTCGAGCGAAAGATCAGTGCTGAAGAGGTAAGATATGTGCTGGAGACAGGTGAAGCGATTGAAGAATATCCAGATGATACACCCTACCCAAGTCGCTTGATCAAGGGGTTTTATAAAGGGCGAATTATCCATATTGTAGCCGCAAACAATTGCCTCGATGAGGAGATAATAGTCATCACGGTCTATGAGCCCGATCCCGCCGAATGGGACCAGGAATGCAAGAAGAGGATTCGATGAAATGCGTTATCTGCAAAAAAGCATTTACTAAGCCAGGAACAACTACAGTTACCTTTGAACGCGGTTGTTTGACTATGGTAGTAAAATGTGTGCCTGCTCAAGTGTGCCCCAACTGCGGAGAGGCATATGTCAGTGAACATATTGCATCCGAACTGCTCCAAGATGCAGAGAACAAAGCAAGTACAGGCGCTCAGGTGGAAATTCGAGAGTACGTTGCCGCCTAGGATTATTTCTCATTAAGCAATTGCATCCAAAGGAGAGCTTGTCCGGAATCATAAGGCTCTACCAGTCTCCCGCCCCTCAGGAAACGATCGCCTGCCGGGCAAGCCAACCCGCCCTGGCGGCATCGCTGTAGGCCCGGACGGCCCGGCCCACGGGCGGCGGCCAGGCAAGCAAGCGGCAGGACGAAAGCGAGCCGAGAGCGCCGGGCGACGAGAGGCGCGGCGACGGAAAGGCCGGGATCTACTGCGAGCCTGAAAATCCCGGACGACGAATACCAGCTTCTCCAGGCATCAGGCCTGCCCGGCCTCCTGCCCATCGCTAATATGGAAGCGAACAGGTGCGCCAGCCTGCGGCAAGAAGCGAGCCAAGCGCGGCGGGCGGCGAGACGCGCCGCGATGGCCTGGCCAAGACCTAGCCCCTGAACATCCTACTGTTCTATTCCGCCATTCCTGTCATCAGCCAGCCAGGGATGCGTCTGAGAGCGCAGATATCCGACTCGGACAATAGCGGCTACTTCAGTCTCTCTCCTCCTTAGAAGATCGTAAGGCCTTCATGTAACATCTTCTCCTATCCAGAGGCCGGCTTCATCTCTCAGCCGATCGAGATCTTCCTGTAGCGATGGTATCATATCTTCTCGCTTGGCTCTGATTAAAATGCCAACCACGCCGGTGATGTTCAATCTATAGACTCTGGCGATCCGCCTAGCCTCGCTTTCATCAAGAAAAACGATTTCAGGGTCATTCTCCACTGCAATAGCTATAGTCTCTGACTCGCCTTCGTGTAGGTCCTTCCTCAAAAAAGATTCCCCCCGCGGGCCGAAAGTGATGGGGCGAGAGAGGCAGTGATATCTGGATCAGAAACAGAGCGAGGAGAGCGTTTCATGAGGATGATTGAGATAGAGATTGAGGGAAAGGGAAAGGCTCTGGCTAAGCTGGATGAAAGAAATCCCGGCATAAGGGAGGCATTTTTCCAGGCCCTGCCGATGGAGGTCAGGGCCAACCTCTGGGGCGAGGAGATCTACTTCAATTTGCCCCTGCAGATGCAAAATGAGAATCCTTCCCCTACTGCATCAGCTGGAGATGTCTGCTACTGGTCACCTGGGCCCGCATTATGCATATTCTTCGGCAAGACCCAGCCTTATTCCCCAGTAAACCACATCGGCAAGATCAGCGAGGGGCTGGAGATATTCCGGCGGGCCGAGGAGGGAGACAGAATAATAATCAGGAGACGATAAAAAATCTGAATATAGAAATGGAATCCACCTTTCCCGGCCACTCCTGCCCGGAGTAGGCCAGAGACCCTGCCACATTGGAAGAAGGAGGTAAGGAGGGTATAGTTATGGCAGGGTGGCATAGAAGCCCAAGAACTGGCTTATGAGAAGATATTCATTCCAGTCCCCTTAGATTGTCCACATCATATCCAGCTTCTTTCAAGACCTTTGATTTGGGAGTCCATCTTATCTCCATCTGCTCATAGGTCTCTCCTGTGGAATAGCACCGGACCATAGGGGCCCCTATGAACTCCACCCTCTTGTAACAGAGAGGGCATACCGCTACCTCAATCTCGCCGTTCTCATTCTCTCTTTCGATATTGAACATCTTATTCACCTGATATATTAGAATTTTAAAAATTATTAAACTAGCATCATTATTTTATTGGCAATTCAAGGCTACTTGATTCATATCTGGGATCATTCGACGGACTTCTAATTTCAGTATGTCCTGGTTGTTTTCTCTATTTAACTCTGTTTAAGAAAAGTTCACAACTATTCATAACAATTCATAGCCGTCCATTGCTGCTCATCCCGGCTCTGTTGTCGATCATGGGATGCTGATTACATTTTATGATGCGAAGTAGATCTGGCGAGAAAAAGAGAGAGGGAGAAGATTTAATGTCCCCTTCCTCTGGGAAATGGGCAATTTGCAGATTCAATAGGTGGAGATCTCTCCCCGGAACAGCATCTGTTGCAGCTTGGGGATATTGGCCAGCCAACCGTCCAGTATATCTGTAGCCCCCGCCTCCAGGTTCTTCATATCCACCCCGTCCTTGGGCACAATCTGGATGCTGGCGATATGGGGCTCGTCTATGGGCTTGCCGATCTGAGAGAGAATTTTGATATAGACCTCATCGATTCCCTGCACCTCGGCGGCGATCTGCCGGGCAGCCTCTGTGGAGAGCAGATTGTAGATCTTTCCTACGTGGTTGATGGGATTCTTGCCGCAGGTCGCCTCCAGGCTCATG